>JBAZRP010000017.1:0-40017 GCA_041662885.1 Legionella sp. | reverse complement strand
ATCCTTCACTGCGTTCAGGATGACGGACTAAGCACTAGAGCCCGTCATCCCGAGTGCAACGAGGGATCTCCGAAAGTGGCACTGGGCCAGTTTCAGGAGCTCCTTCACTGCGTTCAGGATGACGGACTAAGCACTAGAGCCCGTCATCCCGAGTGCAACGAGGGATCTCCGAAAGTAGCACTGGGCCAGTTTCAGGAGATCCTTCACTGCGTTCAGGATGACGGACTAAGCACTAGAGCCCGTCATCCCGAGTGCAACGAGGGATCTCCGAAAGTGGCACTGGGCCAGTTTCAGGGGATCCTTCACTGCGTTCAGGATGACGTAAAGTCTTAGAGGATAAGGGAGCCTTAATCTTGACAAATAACACCTAAAATGTTTTAATTTGCCACACTGCGACCTTAAAAGAGACTACTACAATGGCACTTCCCAACACCCAAATAACCTTAATTGGTGATTCAACTATTGATAATCGTATCTGGATTGATGGTTTTATTAAAAACTTAATCTACACCAAACTAGGTATAGGACATACCACGCCCGAACAACGTATCAACCGATATCAGCATGGTCTCATTAAACCAGAATTATCTGTCGCTGAAAATTTGCGAGTACAACTACCTAATACTATAAACATAGTTGATGCTACTAATGATGGTTTCACATCGGCTGATATATTAAATGGTGCATTTCGCGATAAAGTATTTGGTTACGGCACCTTCTCTATGTTTCCTCACAAATATTTAAGTCCTTTTATCAATCATAAAGAAGATATCAAAAACTCAGATTGTATTATTCTTAGTGTTGGTGGCAATGACGTACGTGAATTTTTACAAACATCACGCGCCATTTCTGCAAATACACGAGAACAGTATATTAAGGAACAATTTCCCTTGGTTTTAGAAAGACTAAGAACCAATTATTTAAACATTATTGACCATATCCGCTCCTTAAATCCAAATGCGCGCATTATAATAATGACCCAATATTATCCTTCTGCCATTCAAAGTAATTATAAAATCTACGATTTTATGAAAGAAGTCGCTAAAGTAGTTGGCATTAATGATGCCAAGCCTGATCCATTAAGCGTCATTCAACATGTAGTACAACAAACTTTAGGAGCTATTCTAACTTCTTTAAAAGATGATGCCAATTTAGTGGTTGCGGATGTTACTTCTTCATTAAATCCTTTAGATAAAACAAATCACACCTCACAAATCGAACCCAGTGGTAAAGGTGGTAAGAAAATTTCTCAAATGTTGCATCACTTAATTAGCAATGATATACAAAAAGGTGGTATCTACCGATTTACACCGGAATTTTTTGACAATCCTTCTGAAGAAAAAGCGGTGATTCGCTCGGATATAAGCGAACCTTGGCAACCTTTACATCCAAACAAAATCAATGAAGCTGAAATAGCCTATAAGGCTGCACATCCCGTTGAGAGTAACTGGTTTTTTGCACTCAAAGTTCTTGGTGTAGTAACAGCAGCTAGTGCAGTACTTGCTTTAGCCTGGTTTGCTCTACCTGTGATAGCTGCGATCTTTACTACCGCTGTTGTCGGAGTAGCTTTGGGAATAACCGCGTATAATTTCTTTAAGCCGGATCTTAAAAAACCGGTGATTGATATTGAGGAAATGGCTCATGCAGCACTCAATTAAATTGAATGGCGAAGCCTGCTCCTACGTACTGATTATAGCCGCCTAAATTGCCGCTTAATCGGTGTGCGTATTCTATATCAACAGTGATATTTTGCTTGAGTAAATAAATTAGTCCTATATCAAAATTAAAACCGCTGCCTTCATCAATAGCGGTTTTAGTTTGACCTGAAACTTCTCCATAAATAGAGGTTTTATCTTTTGACCAGGATAATAATAAAATAGGATTTACACTGAAATAATTACCTCCACCACTTAATTGGGACTGTGGCAAAGTACTTATCCCAACCATGGCAGTCACGCCCCAAACATCGGTTAAATTATAAGTTGTTATGCTATTAAAAACCCCACCAGGATTTTGTGCGCCAAAGGCATCACTTCCCGAAGGAAGTATGCACACCCCTTCAATAGAACTTATCCATTTTTCATGTACGAACAATTCATGTTTTAGTGATAAAGCAGCAGCTGTAAAGCCGGCTTTGGGATCAATAGTTTGATGAATATAATTAGGAATCGTTACATCAAATTCAAAACTCGGGGATAAACCATAACGAAAAACAGCCTGTGGTACATTATTTTGCGTCCCGCTGTCCGTTAAAAACTCATAGAAACTACCCATCTCTATCAGCACATTTTTTTCAGGAACGGTACAAGCACTTTCAAGAACACTGGGTCTATTTACCAGCGCTAATAAAGCATAGGGACCCGTACAAGGATTGTCTTCTTGTGCTTGTGCCGTGACACAAGAAAGGAGTAATAAGGTTCGAATTAAACTTCGGTAGTGTGGAAAGTCCATATTAAATCTAATATCCCTTTATTCGCAGCCGGGAAATGTTCTGAATTAATTTCTTGCGGCAGCATCCATTGCATATTTAATTGCCCTTCTAAACAACTAGGAGTTCCTAGCCATTGACGGACTTGAAATACTATTAAGTTCACTGAAAAGGTGGGATATGTATGCTCTAACTCACCAAGCCATTCATATTCAGTGATCAAAATACCTAGTTCTTCTTTTAATTCTCTGGCTAAAGCATGCTCTGCAGTCTCATGGGCATTTAACTTGCCGCCAGGAAACTCCCAAAGTCCTCCATGTGTAACATGTAAAGGACGTTGGGTAACTAAAACGCGATTATCAGCATCAGTAATAACGCCAACTGCTACTTTCACGCAAGTAGTCCATGACAGGATTTAAATTTCTTACCAGAACCGCAAGGGCAAGGATCGTTTCTACCGACTTTTTTATCCATGCGTTTAAAAGTCTGATCCTGGTTTTCATCTTGTACTATTGGACTAGCATGCTGCAAACTCATTTTTTGAATTTGCTCTGCACGTCTTTGCTCTTCCACAGCATTTGCATCTGCTTCTGTTTGAATTTCAACGGATGATAATAAACGAATAACGTCGTATTTTAAATTATCCAACATCATGGTAAACAAGGAAAAAGCTTCTTTTTTATATTCTTGCTTAGGATCTTTTTGAGCATAACCACGCAAATGAATACCTTGTCGTAATTGATCCATAGCAGCCAGATGCTCGCGCCATTGGCTGTCTAAAGTCTGTAAAATTACCGACTTTTCAAACTGCGTCATTACTGGTCTGCCTGCCTTTTGCACTTTTTCATCATAATGAATATGCGCCTTTTCCAAAATTTTATCTTTGATTTGCTCTGGTTGAATATGCATATCTGTTTCTATCCATTGCGCAACTGGAGCATCAATTTTAAATTCTTCAGTCAGAACATCGGTTAAGGCCTTAGCATCCCATTGATCTTCTAAAGTTTGCGGTGGAATATAAGTATCTACCAAGGCATTCATAACTTCAGAACGCATCAATTCTACGACTTCTTCGGTATCGGTCATTTCCATAATGTTAGCGCGTTGGGTATAAATTACTTGGCGCTGATCATTGGCAACATTATCGTAATCCAATAATTGTTTACGAACATCAAAATGATGGCCTTCTAGTTTTCTTTGGGCATTCTCAATGGCCTTGGTGACTAAGCTATGCTCTATAGGCTCACCAGGCTTCATTCCCAAACGGCGCATCAAAGAAGCGACTCTATCGGAAGCAAAAATACGCATCAAATTATCTTCCAAAGATAAATAAAAACGCGAACTTCCAGCATCGCCCTGACGACCCGAACGACCTCTTAACTGATTATCAATACGGCGTGATTCATGACGTTCAGAGCCTATGATACGTAAACCACCAGAAGCTAAGACTTCATCATGACGTTGTTGCCATTCTTGTTTTAATTGGTGCTTTTGGGCATCCGATGCATCTTCTGCCAACTGAGCTAAATCTGAGGCCAAACTTCCGCCTAAAACGATGTCGGTTCCACGACCAGCCATATTCGTAGCAATAGTTACAGCACCTGGACGCCCTGCTTCAGCAATAATTTGCGCTTCTTTTTCATGGAATTTAGCATTCAATACTTGATGGGTTATCTTAGCTTTATGCAACAACTGACTTAAATACTCAGAAGACTCAATAGAAGTAGTTCCTACTAAAACAGGTTGTTTGCGCGTCATGCATTCGAGTACGTCATCAATAATCGCTTGATATTTATCACCTTGAGTTAGATAAACCAGATCCGCCTCATCTTTACGTACCATAGGTCTATTAGTCGGCATTACTACTACTTCCAGATTATAAATTTGCTGGAATTCATAAGCTTCTGTATCGGCAGTTCCAGTCATTCCAGATAACTTATTGTACATACGGAAAAAGTTCTGGAAGGTTATGGAAGCCAGAGTTTGATTTTCATTTTGTATAGCAACCTGTTCTTTAGCTTCAACTGCCTGATGCAAACCTTCAGACCAACGTCTACCCGGCATGGTACGGCCAGTATGCTCGTCTACAATAACGACTTGATTGTCTTTAACGATGTAATCAATATCACGATGGAACATGGTATTAGCTTTTAGGGCGGCATTAACATGATGCATGAGCATAATATTACTAGCGTGGTATAAACTTTCACCTGGATCTAATAATTTGGCCTGGGTTAATAATTCTTCTATATGCTGATGGCCAGCATCGGTCAAATGTGCCTGTTTTTGCTTTTCATCAATAGTATAGTCACCTTCCCCACCCTCTTCTTCTTGTTTTTTCAAAGATGGAATGAGTTTATTAATGGCAATATACAATTCGGAACTATCTTCTGCAGCACCCGATATAATAAGCGGTGTACGTGCTTCGTCAATTAAAATAGAATCCACTTCATCCACGATAGCAAAGTTCAATTCTCGTTGGACTTTATCTTCAAGGCTAAAAGCCATATTATCGCGCAAATAATCAAAACCAAATTCGTTATTAGTCCCGTATACTATATCAGCCGCATAAGCCTGTCTTTTCTCTGCAGCAGGCATATCTGGGTAAATTACACCAACGCTAAGTCCCAGGAATTCATAAATAGGCTTCATCCATTGACTGTCTCGTTTTGCCAGATAATCATTAACTGTGACGACATGAACACCCTTACCGCTGATTGCATTTAAATAAGCAGGCAAAGTAGCCACTAAAGTTTTACCTTCACCGGTACGCATTTCAGCAATATTGCCTTCATGCAAAACCATGCCGCCGATTAATTGGACATCAAAATGTCTTAAACCAAGGGTACGAACTGATACTTCGCGAACTGTAGCAAAAGCCTCTGCCAGCAATTGATCCAAGCTTTCACCAGCTTCATAACGGGTTTTAAATTGATGGGTTTTTGCAGCAAGCTCTGCATCAGTCAATGCATGTATCTGCTCTTCGAAAGCATTTACGGCCATTACTGTTTTTTCCATGCGCCGTAAGGTACGTTCATTCCGGCTTCCAAACATTCTCTTAATTAACGTATTCAGCATGACCTAAATAATCCTCTGGATGTTACCAATTACAAACTCAGTAATGTACTAGAATTCACAACGAATTACTACCAAGGCTAAGAACAAAATTACTTACATCTTTGCGACAAAGCTGTTGGTTGGGCATTGAGCCTGAGATATCCTCACCTTTTTTAGCCCAAGCTACTGGATGCAGGCAATAACGCGCTCACATCCTTGGTCTGCAAAACAGCCATCAATTGCTTTTTCCATTGACTTGCTCCTGGTAAACCAAAAGACAAATTGAATAATGGTTTTATTAATAAGCTTAAAGATACTCCTTTAGCCTGTTGCTCCAGTACATAAGGTACATACTGACTTACAAGCTCATTTCTGCTTAAAATGGGTACCTCAGGATATAAATGCTGGTGAATCATTGCTATTTTATAAGGATTATCACAGGCTAATCGACCCAACATTACCCCATCTACCTGATTTAAGTGCTCATTAATTTGTTCTTCACTAACTATATTACCGTTTATTACTATGGGAATATGCGGGAACTCTTTTTTAAAGCGGTAGACATAATCATATTGAACAGGCGGGATAGTACGGTTTTGTTTTGGACTCAAGCCATTAAGCCAGGCTTTGCGCGCATGCACGACTAACTTTTGACAACCAGCGTCGATTAAACGTCGCGCAAAATCGCTAAAAAACTCGTAACTATCTTGATTATCAATACCAATCCGGGTTTTTGCAGTCACTGGAATACTAACCGCCTGCCGAATAGCTTCAATACATTTAACCACTCGCTGCGGTTCATTCATCAAACAGGCTCCAAAATGACCTGCTTGCACCTTATCACTAGGACAACCCAAATTTAGATTGATCTCATCATACCCAGCTTGTTCCGCACTGCTAGCCGCCTTTGCCAAGGCATGCTTATCTGAGCCACCTAATTGCATAGCGATGGGATGTTCCATTTCATTAAAATCAAGCGTTCGAGCAGGATTATGTAAAATAGCTCCGCTAGTCAACATTTCTGTATATAACAACGAGTTAGGTGCTAATAATCGCATAAATACCCGAAAATGACTGTACGTCCAATCAATCATTGGGGCTATAGATAAAGGGGCATGCAAAACGTTGGACATGAGATATATTTGCTGTAAAAGCTCAATTATACAATAAATTATAGTGCAGCGCTATTTTAACATGTCCGATCACTAAACAAACATCTTGTATTTAACTTTGCATTCATGCATAATAGTTGCAACATCCAACCATAAAGCACCCAAAAAGAGTTTATTATGATAAAAAACGATGACCACCAAAAAAAATCACACACGAACAATACAGTTAGCACTGCTATTGCATCACTTTTTGAAGTATTATTTTTTCATCCTGTTGATACCATTCAAAAACGACTAATGATCAACTCAAAGCCAATTTATGAATCGAATGATTCAATAGGCAAGAACGTTTCCTCTGCACTCAATGTAGCACTCAAAAATCCTATCAGCCACCAGTACTCCTTGTACCCTGGTCTCTCGTGGGCCTTAGGTTATAAAACAGTACAACGAGTCTATAAATTTGGTGGGCAACATATTCTGGAAGAACAAATCCGTCCACATGTGAGCTCTCCAGGCTTGTCAGCTGCGATCAGCGGTGCTGTGGTAGGCGCATTTGAAGTAGTATTATTGCCACTTGATATTTTTAAAATTCGAAAACAAACCGGTAGCAACGATGTTGGAGTTTCCTATCGCGGTACCAGTGCAACAGTTGCACGAAATATTCTTGGCTCATTTACCTTATTTGGAGTACCGCATTTAATTCACTCTAAATTATGGCCTGAAAAGGAACTAAGCAAAACTGAAAAAACTGCAAGTAATTTCGCCGCTGCTGCTAGTTCTGTGATTGTTTCTAGTCCTTTTGATGTCATTAAAACCAGAATGCAAGCAAATGGAAACTCAGGTGGGGCTCTCACTATTGCCACAAATATTTTGAAAGAAAATCCCTCGCAGTTTTTCAAGGCACTTATGCCCAAACTTTCCATGCAATCCACCAAAGTAACTTTCTTTTTAGCTATGAAAGATGCTATTGAGGAGAAGCTGGAAAAAAAGGATAATTTAATGACCATGTAGTGTGTTACCTACCATACGGGTTTCGTTTCTTGCCACGAGCCCGTTTTTCAAAATGGTGGTAATCTTGTACATCATACCAATTTGCCTCCCAGCCCCAACCTTTTAACGACGGGAATTGGGCATTTATACTTCAACAGCATTCATCGCCTGAACCATCAATTGCAATTTTGTTCTTCCCTGATACGAATTAATATCCAGTTTATAAGCCACATGAATGTATCTGGCTCGATGGTTTGGCCAAGATTTTAAATCAATATTAAAAGCAATCGCATCAACTTGCTGACCACCTTCTTTTGCAATCAAAGTCATTTTTAAGTGATTTTGCCCAACTAAACGCTGATCTAATAATTCAAAAATATTATCAAATACCGGTTCAGCAAATTGTTGCCCCCAAGGGCCGGCTTGTTGGATTATTTGAGCGGTTTCTAAATTTAAATCATTAGGAGCTAATGGACCATCAGTAAGTAACTCCCCTTCACATTCGGACAATTCTATATGTTTTGCTACTTCTGCTGCTAGCGCCGATCGGAAAAGTTCCAACGAATTGGGCGGCATACTTAATCCAGCCGCCATAGCATGGCCACCAAATTTAGTAATAAGTCCTGGATTATCTTTATCAATAACAGCTAGCACATCACGAATATTTAAATTGGGTACCGAACGTGCTGAACCTTTTAACTCTGTCTCACTGACTTTTGCAAAAGCAATCACGGGTCGATGGTACTTATCTTTCATCCGTCCTGCCAGAATACCAATAACACCCTGATGCCAGGTTTCATCAAACAAACAAAGAGCAATGGGTAAATGATTGGCTTTATCTGTGCGCAGTGATAATTTTTCCAAGGCTAAGGTTGCCTGTTCTTTCATTTCGTTTTCAATTTGTTTGCGTTCTTGATTTAATTCATCCAATTGCATGCTGTAATTTCTGGCTTTCTCATAATCTGGTGTAATTAAACATTCTATGCCCAGAGCCATATCGTCTAATCTACCAGCCGCATTCAACCTCGGTGCAATGGCAAAACCCAAATCAGCTTCTCTTATCTTGGAAAAATCACGCCCAGCAACTTCAAATAGTGCTTTAATACCAGGACGACATAAGCCCTGACGAATACGTGCCATACCTTGATTTACTAAAATACGATTATTTTGATCCAAACCAACCACATCTGCTACCGTACCCAAAGCTACTAAATCTAAAAAAGAGGCCATATTGGGCTCAGGGATATTCATCTCGCTAAACCAATTGTGTTGCGTTAAATGTCTACGTAAAGCCAGCATCACGTAGAAAATCACACCAACGCCAGCAATGCTTTTACTAGGAAAAGCGCAGCCTTCTTGATTGGGATTAACTATGGCACAGGCATTAGGTACTGTTTCAGGCGGTAAATGATGATCTGTGATTAAAACATCGATACCTAAGGAGTTAGCCCTTGCAACCCCTTCACAACTTGCAATACCATTGTCCACAGTAATAATTAAATCAGGTTTCCATTTATGGGCTACGTCAACAATAGCTGGAGTTAAACCATAACCAAATTCAAAACGATTAGGTACTAAATACTCAACCTGTTGCGCACCCATAGCTTTCAATGCAGTAATGGCAACTGCTGTGGAAGTAGCACCATCCGCGTCAAAATCACCAATGATTAATATACGTTGTTTATTGATTAAGGCTTCATGCAAACGTGTCGTTGCTCCCTCAATTCCTTTTAAACTATTAAAAGGCAGTAAGGTTTGTAATTGTTTATCAAGTTGAGACAGATCACGAATACCGCGCGTTGCATAAATACGCTTTAATACTTGAGGCACATCGTTTAATAGCATGCAATCAGCTGGTACTTGGCGTTGTTTAATGAGCATGAAAGAGTTTTCTCCATAAAATGTGCAGCCAAGTTAAATTGCCATAGGCAGTATTGTTCCAATACCAGTTGACTGGACCTTTTTGTAATTGTTTTTTTTGCGACGCACTTAAATTCGCATAATCGTTTATAAGTAAAAGTTCATAATCTTCGACAGCTGTTGCAGGATGATACAAACTAACCTCAACTTCAATGTCGTTAAGCAAAGAATAAAAAGGTTCTTCGGCACATATTTTTAAGGCTTTTTTAGCGCTAATCGGCGTATTTCCCCAAACCCAAACTCCATTAATTGGTGAAGAAATTGATACTGAAGCAAACAGCATTTGGGCCTCAGTAATAAATTTTTGCCAATACATACTTTTATCTAGCGCAGCTAATTCAGGCATCATTGAATGATGCATTAATTGATACACCGGTTTCGCTGCTAAAGCGGGTTTATTATCGATGCACATAAGCCATATTTCAGGAGAGTATTGTATTAAAGCTATACCCTCTTCAGCTAGATGATTCTTTAGTACAGTAAAACATTTGTAATCCGGCGTATCCTGCGCCAAGGCTACTATCATCGCATCGTTATGACTTGCTTCCCAATGAATAGGACTTACAATAGCCCAATCACCTTGCAATTTATAATGTGCTTTAAGTACATCTGCTAAAGGCAAAGAAAGAGGATCGTAACCAAGACAAACCAGCATATTTAATAAAGCGGATGAATGCGATTTTAATGCACGACAGTATTTCGGAACTGCTTCACAATCTGAGTTTATAACGACATTCATGTCGATAAATCCTATAATAATCCATCTCGCTTGAATAAGGCTTTAATATTTTTTAATGCCTGGCGCGTGCGATCTTTATTTTCAATTAAACCAAAACGTACAAAACCATCGCCTAATTGACCAAAACCAATTCCAGGAGAAACAGCTACGTGTGCTTCTTTTAATAAATATTTACTAAATTCCAAAGAACCCATGGCAGCATAATGAGCAGGAATGGGTGCCCAAACGAACATAGTCGCTTTGGGTGGAGTAACTTTCCAGCCTAAATCATTCAAACCATCACACAAAAGATTGCGGCGGTTTTCATACATGGTACTGATTTCACGAACACAATCATCACTACCCTCCAAAGCCGCAATTGCTGCTACTTGGATTGGGGTAAACGTTCCATAATCCAAGTAGGATTTAATCCGTGTTAAAGCAGCTACTAACTCTGGATTACCACAGGCAAAACCAACACGCCAACCAGGCATATTATAGGATTTGGACATGGAATACGTTTCAATAGCAACATCAATGGCGCCAGGAACTTGTAAAATTGAAGGAGCTTTATATCCATCAAAAACAATATCTGCATAAGCCAAATCATGAATAATCCAAATCCGATGCCTTTTGGCCAAGGCAACAACTTGTTCAAAAAAGGCATAATCAACACAATGAGTACTGGGATTTGATGGGAAATTGATAACCAAAGCTTTGGGTTTTGGAAAATTACGGGTTAAAGCATCTTCCACTGCCAATAGGAATTCTTTTTCATCAGTTAAAGGAATTTGTTTGACATTGGCTCCGGCAATAATAAATCCATAAGTATGGATAGGATAAGCCGGATCGGGTACCAAAATAGTATCACCGGGGCCTGAGATTGCCAGAGCCAAATGCGCTAAACCTTCTTTTGAGCCGATGGTGACTAAAACTTCTGTTTCACTATCCAAGTGCACGTCGTAATTACGCACATACCAATTGGACATAGCTCTTCGTAATCTTGGAATACCTTTTGAGACAGAATAACGGTGTGTATCTGGTCTTTGTACCGTTTCCACCAATTTATCAACTATGTGTGCAGGTGTGGGTTGATCAGGATTACCCATACCAAAATCAATAATATCTTCGCCACGCGCTCGCGCTTCCATCTTTAATTGATTCAAAGTATTAAAGACATATGGGGGTAAACGCTTAATTCGTGGGAACTGACTCATGATATGGACCTTATAAATTATGATACACTGCGCATATTAGCAAAATTATTTTATAACGTCATCTTGAAGGACAATAATATGAACCTAAACCAGGAACCAAACGAAACCAATACCATACAAGCCTATACAACCAATCAAATTCAAATTAATTCCGTTAGTTATGAAGGTAGTTTAATCGTCTCCAAAGAAAACATTATTACCGATGTAGCCATCAAATCTATTTTAGAATTAGATAAGCAATACCTGGACTTATTGCTCAAAGAAAAGCCGGAATTAATCCTCATCGGTCATGAGCAAACCGGAAAACTACCCCCTATGACTTTCATGGAAATGCTGAGCAAACTTCATATAGGCTTCGAATGTATGTCTGTGGGTGCCGCTGCAAGAACCTTTAATGTTTTATTAAGTGAACATAGAAATGTAGTAGTTGGATTTATCTTAGAATAAAACCATGTTATTGTGGGAATTGGTGTACATTATTTATTACAAAACTTTAACGCAAACACAAGGATGAAATAATATGGATATGAAACGTCTTATCGGTTTGAGTACTACCCTGCTTGCAAGTTCTATTGCAAGTGCTGGAACTATGGGTCCTGTAGCAACATCCCAATCGTTTCACCCAGTAATCGCAATTCAAGGCGGTTATGCTTCTCTTAATGCCAGCAATAACGAAGCACTTTTTATCGGTACTGATCTGGATCGTTTTGATTATAGCAATACTAACAACCAAACAAATGGTGGATTTATTGGTGCTTTTTTAGGCGCGGAAAACTCTTTAGACTTCCTTGCCTATCCCGGTATATTTATGCAGTTAGGTGTGGAATACGACTATTACAGTCCCTACAATGTTGATGGTGTTAATACTGTCGGTATTAATAATAACACGCTTACTACTTGGGCATTTAACTACCAAGTGCAAACCCAGCAAGTTATGGGTCTCTTACGTTTATACGGCACCTATGATCGCTTTTATCCTTATGGTGAAGTGGGTCTTGGCGCGGCCTTTAATGAAGCAGATAAATACAATGTAACAGTAACTTCTGCTGGAAGTAATAATCTAACACCACTATTTTCTCGCGCTACTCAAACTCAATTTAGTTATAATTTGGGATTTGGGGTTGAGGCAGCGGTAATGTCTAACGTACGTGTTGGCTTAGGTTATAGATACAGTAATTTTGGCTCATTTAATCTAGGTGACGGTGGTATTTCCTTTAACAACTACCAATTCCCTGTTCCATTTACTTTAAGTGGATCTAATGCCTACACAAATCAGTTACTTGCTCGCATTAGTTACGTTGCTTAATTCATTATTTAACAAGGAGTCGTTACATGAAACTATCTTTACAAAAAACATGTGCAGCGCTGATAGCACTTTCTGTGCAAACAGCTTTTGCTGCTGCTAATTTTAGCATCACCCCTCTAGAAGATGTTGCCCTACCAAACGCCATTACCTTAGGTCAGACTGTAGTGGCTTATTACGTTGTGACTAATAAAACAAATCAGCCCTTAAATGGCTATTCAGTTTCTGGCTTGCCACGTGATATCGTTATTACTGATAATACTGCACCTAACTATTATAACTGTCTACCCATGTGTAGTGATCCAGTTAATTTAGCAGAGCATGATAGTTGCTTATTACAACTGGATATTACTGGCCCAATTAATTCTAATTTTGCATTATGTAAAGGTAATAGTTGTACTACTGCTTCTGAACCTTTACGTGTAGAAAAAGGAGCTCTGCCTGAACATGCGCGTTATGCTTATGTTACTCAATACTCAAACGATGTAGCTGTACAGGTTTGTGAAGTGAATCATCATGACCATGGTTTGGAAGAGTGTAAATCTGCTGGCGGTGGCGCTATTCTTCAAGGATTACGGACATCGGGTATTCAAATTGGAAATGGTGGTTCAACTGCTTATTTGACAGCGGAACAGAATTTACCTTATACCTTCAATATTATTCAAAACTATGCATACCAATGTCCTATTTATGCTAATACAGGTATGTTTGGTACCTGTACTGAAACAGAAATTGTTTCACCATCTGGTTATAATCCTGGAGGTGCATTTTTGGCGCTGAATACAGACAGTACTATGGCATTCCTTCCTACTATTGGCTTAGCAAAAAGTTTGGTCGGTAATGCTACTGGGGTATTGGCTTGTCCTATTGCGTCAAATACTATCGGAGGCTACTGTACGGATACTGGTGTGACCAATTTAGGCCAGCCTATTGGTATTACCTTAAATGCGACGAATACTCTTGCATTTATAGGTTCTTATGATGAATTCGTAACTACTTGTCAGGTAAGTGGCACAAGCTTTACTAACTGCGGACATAAGACCGGCGATGATCCAATGAACCCTCTATTTGGTGAAGCAATTGCTGTTGCATTAAATAAAACAGGTACTATTTTGTATGTAACGGATAATTCAAATGGTTTTGTTTATGGATGCGATACCAGTACTATAAATACAAGTACTAATACTTTTAGTTCTTGTTTCGAAGCTTCTGATAAGTTCACACCGCAACCATGGGGTCTTGCTCTTAATACACAAAATAGTGTTGCTTACTTAACCTTCTACTCTGATACAGTAAGTGCATGTTCTATATTGCCTAATGGTCATTTTGATACTTGTGTTACTACTGATGCAGGAACATTTGATCAAGCAATTGATATCGCATTGTTTTATTGATCTAAAATCTATTCTAGATAAAAATACGCTACAAAACACTCTACGTACCGCGGACAAGCCGTGGTACGTAGGGGTTTATTTAACCAGTATTATGCAGGGCTTTTGATATAGACTTTAAAGCTGTCTTCTAGCTTCCAAAACATTCGGAATCTGTACTAACTTGGTTAACAACTTGGATAATTTACTTAAACCATCTATCTCTATAGTCACATTGATATAAGCCATATTTTCTTGTTTATTGGTAGTGGTATTTAATGAATAAACATAGGCTTTTTCATTCGCTAACATGGAAGTCACGTCTTTTAATAAATCAGCTCTATCGTAGGCTCTTATTAATACATCTACCAAATAATTCTCTTTGGTCGCACTGCCCCAACTAACCTGTAAAAATCGTCGCTTTTGTTTTTGATTGGCGTGAATAATATTAGGGCAATCTTGTCGGTGAATGGATACTCCACGACCAATAGTTATATAACCTATAACCTCATCTCCTGGAAGAGGTTGGCAACAGCGTGCCATAAAAGTTAATAAATTGCCGACACCTTCAATCTGCAAATCACTGCCTTTAACTTCAGGTAGTGGATGATGTCTTATAAACTTTTCAGTAATTAATTCTGAGGGTTCTGGTGGTGTTATGCGATTGATTATTTGGTTAAGTTTCAAATCGCCTCTACCTAAGGCGGCAAATAAATCTTCCAGTTTTTTTAAACCTAAAGCAACACAGACTTCGCTTAATTTATCCGATTTAATGCCTAAAGATTTTAATTCTTTTTCTAATAATTCTTTGCCTTCCTCAACATTATTATCGTAATCTTGCATTTTAAACCAATGCAAAACTTTGGCTTTAGCTCTGGAAGTTTTTAGATAATTTAAATGCGGATTTATCCAATCACGCGAAGGTTTAATTTCTTTACCTGTTAATACTTCTACCCTGTCGCCAGTTTTTAACTGATAGGTTAAAGGTACTATGTGACCATTCACTTTAGCGCCACGACATCTATGACCTAATTCTGAATGGACGTGATAGGCAAAATCCAAGGGGGTCACGCCCTGAGGCATATCTAAAACATCACCATCAGGTGTAAACACATAAACTCTGTCTTCAAAAAATTCGGTCGTAATCGCTTCGGCAATCCCTTTATTAGCGGCCATTTCCTGATGCCAGGCAAATACGTCGCGCAACCACTCAATTTTTCGCTCGTGACTTTGTTTGTGACGAACACCACCTTCTTTATATTTCCAATGTGCGGCGACACCCATTTCAGCTAAATCATGCATGTGAAAGGTGCGGATTTGCACTTCAAAAGCGCGTCCTTCAGGACCAATCACCGCCGTATGTAAGGATTGGTAGCCATTGGTTTTCGGATTAAAAATATAATCATCAAATTCAGCAGGAATTTGTTCCCACAGAGTATGCACTAGGCCTAAAACTTCATAGCACTGCTCTTTAGTATCAACGAGAACACGAACAGCTGTTGCATCGTAGATCTCATCTAAGGATACATTTTTCCTTTGCATTTTTTTATAAATACTATGAATGTGTTTCGAACGCCCATATACAGCAAAGTGTTTGGCGCCGGAGTCCTTAATCATTTGATTTAATTGTCCAACAATAGTATTAACAAAATTATCTCTATCAATACGTTTGGTTTTTAAACCTTTGGCAATCGCTTTATAATCATCTGGATGTAAATAGCGGAAAGCTTGATCTTCTAATTCCCATTTAATTGCACCAATACCTAATCTATTAGCTAGTGGCGCATAAATTTCCATAGCTTCAGTAGCAAGTTTTTTTCGTACCGATTCGGATAGATGCATGGCGGTGCGTAACACGCAAAGACGCTCAGCGAGCTTAATTAATACCACGCGGACATCATCGACCATTGCCAGGAGCATTTTGCGAATATTATCGATTTTTTGTTTGTTTTGTGGGTATTTATTTAAAGATTGGAAGCTATTAATAGCTCCCATTTTTTCTATTCCTTTGACCAATTTACTAATATTTGGCCCTAGCTGCTCTTCCACATCTTCTAAAGACAAATCAGCATAATGCACGCTTTCAACAATAATTGCGGCGGCCAGTGTCTCTTGATCTACTTCCAAATCTGCCAAGGCATCTGCCATTGCCAAACCTTGCTGCAAACAAGATTGGCCTGTTTCAGTTGCGTGCTCTTGCCCTGCAAGCTGGCTTAAGGTGCATGCATTGCGAATTAATTGTAAATTATCCAAGTAGCCTTTGGCACTTAGTTGATGCAACCATAACTCAAGATCAATGCTACCGTCCGCAGCAATTGGGGTTGTGTCCTTCACTTTTACCATAAATCATCCCTTTTCAAACACAGCCATAGATTCCACATGAGCTGTATGTGGAAACATGTCTAATACTCCTGCACTTTTTAACACATAGCCCTTTTGGTGAACTAAAATTTCGGTATCACGCGCTAATGTTACGGGATTACATGATACATATACAATACGTTGCGGATTAATCAAGTCTATTTGTTTCACTAACTCCAAGGCCCCAGACCGTGGTGGATCGATTAAAACTTTGCTGCACGTACTTTTTATAACGCGTTGAATTTCCGAAGCATCATCCAAATTAGCGGCATAAAATTCCAAATTAGTCAGCTTGTTACGTTTAGCATTGGTATATGCGCGTTCAACCATAGTTTTACTGCCTTCTATACCAATAACCTTAGCACATAATTGCGCCATTGGTAGGGAAAAATTGCCTAATCCACAAAACAAATCCAAGACGGTATCCGAAGGCTGAAGTTCCATTAAATCCAAGGCTTGTTTAACCATTAAGCGATTTAAGGACGTATTAATCTGGGTAAAATCAGTTGGGTGAAATTCATAATGCAAATCAAAATCAGGTAAAGTATAACTTAAGAAGTCGCTGGCATTTGGTGGGTAGATGCAAGTAACCGTATCAGGCCCTTTAGGTTGCAAAAAAATCTTGTATTGATATTGCTGGGCAAAATGTTTCATTTTGTCTTCATCGGCATTGGAAAGCGGATTTAAATTACGAAAAATCAAGGCTACTTCATCATCACCGGCAGCTACTTCGATTTGAGCAATGGTAAGTTTGTCTTCTAGAGTATCAAGTAAGGCTCTGATGGCAATTATATCCGCATCGACTTTAGCGTGTAATACCGGGCATTGGCTTATTTCAGTGATATAGCGTGGATTATTGCGCTCACGAAATCCCACCATCGTGGCCTGTTTTTTACTGACATAACGCACACTTAAACGGGCTTTATTACGGTAATTCCAATGAGAACTGATTAAAGGCGGGAGAATACTTTCAGGCTCGGTGCGGCCAAAACGCTGTAATAAATCCATTAATTGTTGCTGTTTGAAATGAATTTGTTCTTGTTCGCTTAAATGCTGTAAGGAGCAGCCACCGCAAAGCTGATAATGAGGGCATTTTGGTTCAACCCGCATAGGAGAGGCTTTCACCAATGAAACCATACGCCCTTCATCAAAGTCTTTTTTGGTTTTGGTATACTGAAAGGTCACTTCTTCACCAGGTAATGCGCCTTGGATGAAGGTAGCTTTGCCATTAATCCGGGCTACACCGCGTCCTTCATTGCTTAGGGTATCAATAGTGGTGGTGTGTATTTTGGTATCGCGCATGCTGATTCTCTGCCTGTTTTAAAAGGGAGAGAGGATAGCATAAATTAATAGGTGAATGTTACCCCGGATCGTCCCTCACGGTCGCGGCTTGGTTGCCGCGTCGTGGTTTGGGATAGCTGTTGGTGATGAAGCGTTTTGCTTATTTATTTATTAAAGTCATAGCCTCATCAAAAGCTTTCGCTGCTGATGCTCTAACAATCCCTTTAGTATCTTCCTTAGCCTGCTGCAAACCACCAAAAAATACAGGGCGTTTGGCGGCTAATGCTCTTTGTACGGCATTTGTTTTAGAAGTAAGAACCGTTGCACGTTCTTCTACTGGAGTTTCTAAAAGTGCTAATTTAATTTTTTTAATTTTATCGCCAACACCAACAGTGTACCAGGCATTGCGATTCGCTAAATTAATTATGACTTTTTGTACGGCTTTAACTTCGGTTGATGCGTGTAAATTAGTACTTACTTTCACTAAGTTAGCTTTGATTGCTTCCAATTCTGCAATATTATCTTTATTGTCGTTAACTAAATTTCTGTTTTTTTGTAAATAAGTTTGCATTACCGTATCTTGAGTACTAAAACCAAGTTTTGCTACTTCTGAAATAGCATCCAAACACTCTGTTCTTAAACGTTGTTTTTCTTCTATGATAGCTATCTCAGCTTCTAAGTTTACAATCTCAGCACCCAATCCTGCGATTTTTGTTTCATTGGTTTGGATTGTGGCTGTAAGCTCTTCTTTTTTGTTATAAGCTAAAGCAAATTGCGTGTTTTTTTCGTAAGAAGGGAATGTTTTATATACTTCAAACAACTCTCCTTTTAAGGCATCTAACTTATTATCTTTGCGTATGATTTGTTCTTCCAAGACAGGAATATCGGCATTTAAAGAGCTTATTTTTGTTTGAACATATTTTAGTAATTGCTCATTAGTACACAAGCCACCAAAACCGATTACTTGATGGAAAAAATCCAAGCTTGTTTTGCCAGAGGTATTAATTTGCGACTGGTCGATTAATTTTACGATATCTTCATCTAAATTAGTTACACTTAAATTATCCTGAATCAATCCAGAAATTAAACCCAATAATTCAATAAGTTTAATTTGATAAGCTAATTGTTCTCTCAGGGCTGTTTGTTCTCTATTTAGTTTTTCACTTATTTGTTGAATAGTACTAGAAATAGTAATTTCTGCAAATGCCAGGTTTAATTCAGTTAGCTCTTCTACTGAAATAGGCTTTATTTCATCTAATTTGATATTGCGGTCTTGATTAAACTCAGCGATTTCCGGGTTTATCTGTGCGAGAATTGCTGCTTCTTTAGCTCTGGGTTCGTCTAATGCTTTTAATTCTGCAAGTAATTTGTGATGTGCTTTATTAGCTAGTTCTAATTGCAGTATTTGCTCTTTATTACTGGCTATTGCGATTTGTTTAAGAACGATTGTTGTGCCCATGATATTTTACCTCTAAATTTGTTCGTGTGGTTTAAGCCCCCCTCATCCGCCCTTCGGGCACCTTACCCGCAAGCGGGAGAAGGGAATATCACTTTTTCTCTTCTCCCGCTTGCGGGTGGATGTGGGTGTCTTTATTTAATAAGAACAGGTCGTATACTACTCATCGCTTCTTTATAAGATTTGGCAGCTTTATCCTTAATAATCGTGCCTTTTGTATCTGTTTTGGCCTCAACGATATCACCAAAAAATACTGGTCTTTTCGCAGCCAAGGCTAATTTAACTGCATTAGTCTTTTTAGAAGAGAGTACCATACCGCGCTCTTCAATTGGTAAAGAATATAAAGCATCAACTATACGTTTTACTTTAGTCTGCACTCCAACTGTGTACCATGCATTTCTGCTTTGCAAATTTCTAGTAACTTTAAGTACCGATTCTATTTGTGAGGTATCTTGTAGTGATTTACTCACTATAGTTAATCTTGCACTTATTGCCTGAAGCTCTTTAAGATTGTCTTTATTGGCAGTAATTTCTGCAATTTTTTGAGCGATATATTGTTCCATAACAAGGTCTTTAACATCAGTCTTGCGCAACTTGGTAGCTTCAATATCCATTAATAAATTCATGCATGTTTCCATTTCTTGACTTGTTTCAGTCAAATTTTTAATATCAGCTACTTGTGTTTCTATTTTCTGCACAACTTCTTGTTTGTGCGATCGTAGTTGTTCTAGTTTTGGATTATCATTTATTTTAATAAACTGCGCATATAATTCGTTCAATTTAACGTGCAAGTTCGATAAAGCACTAATTTTTTCATGTTGTGTTTCACTAAGAGCTACCGTTTTAGGAATAATATTTTTTTCTAAGGAAGCTAACTTTTCATCAATTTTAGGCAGTAAAAGAGCCTTATCATCAGACTTTGCTAAATAAACCAAATCTTCTAAGTACTGCCTATGTGTTTTAGATGCATGAGTATTTAAACCTGAGTCTGCTATAGCATGATTAACTGCTTCTTCAGGACTGCGGTATTTTAATCGTGAATCTGGGGCTATTTCTTGATAGTCCGCATAAATGTCTTTAATTGTTTTTAATAATAAAACTACTTTTTTATAAGTATTATTATCTTCTTCAGCATATTGTTTCATAACTAAGAAATGATTTAATACCTTATTTATTGCCTTATTTTTCTCAGCAAGATCTACATTAAAAAACAAACTGGATAATTCATTTAACTCAAAGGGGGCAACTAATTCTATCTTGTTTTTGGTATCTAAAGAGACATTTGCTTCTCTAATTAACTCGTTGATCTGATTAATTAAAGTAACTTCTGTAGAACGTTTTTCAGTTAATTGACGTAATTCATTTAATAAAGCGGTGTTTTCTGCATTATCAGCAGTTAAGTGTGTGATTTTATCTTTTTGTAATGTAATTAAGTTAGTTAGTTCGTTAAAAGCCGTGTTCATAGTGTAAACCTCAACATTTATGTAATTTGTGCTGAAATTATACACTTATTTTATTAAGGGAATATTAAGGTGTGTTGAGTGTATTCAAAAAATCCACCACTTCCTTGGCAGTTAACTCATAACATTCGCCTCTGCCTAAAAATCGTGGCATGCTCAGAACACCGTAACGGATGCGGATTAAGCGGCTTACTTCCAGGCCTTGGGATTCCCATATTCGCCTAACCTCACGATTGCGGCCTTCGTTTAGGGTGACATGGTACCAGGAGTTGGTTCCTTCTCCCCCACGAAAATCTACTTTGGAGAATTTTGCCATGCCATCTTCTAATTGTACGCCCTTTTTAAGGATATTTAATACTTCAGGGCTTACTTGACCGTGAATGCGAACGGCGTATTCGCGTTCTAACCCGTATTTAGGGTGCATGAGTTTATTGGCTAATTCACCATCATTGGTGAAAATGAGTAAGCCGGAGGTATTTAGATCGAGTCGACCCACTTGTACCCAACGACCTTGTCTTAAAGAGGGTAGATTGTCAAAAACCGTTTTTTCAAACTTGGGATCGTGTCGAGAGGAAATTTCACCTACGGGTTTATGGTAGAGAAGGATTCTGGTACTTTGTTTTATTTTCAATGGGTTATTGATTAATTTACCTTTAACGGTAATTTTGTCATTTTCAGTTGCGCTGTCGCCCAATTTGACGGGTTTGCCGTTGACTTGAACCCAGCCGCTTTCAATCCAACGTTCCATTTCACGGCGGGATCCCAGGCCGGCTTGGCTTAATATTTTTTGTAGGCGTTCACTGCTCATTGGTGCGTTTCTCTTTTTTTTAGGCATCGTAATGTTGGGCCTTGGCCCAACCTACGGCTACGTTGTAGGTTTGGTTATTGGCCTGAGGTATCCTCACCTTTTTGAACCCAATCGAAGCTCCCTTCTCCCCTCGGGGAGAAGGTGCCCGTAGGGCGGATGAGGGTCTAGCAAAGTGGCATTGACAAAAAAATTTCATTACCATCACCACCCTCATCCGCCCCTTCGGGGCACCTTCTCCCGCCAAGCGGGAGAAGGGAGCTTCGATTGGGTTCAAAAAGGAGAGGATACCTCAGGTTATTGACCCAACATCGGTTAATTCAATATCTGTAGCTTGGGTTATTGGCCCAGCATCGCTTAATTCCATATCCGTAATTTGGGTCATTGCTCCAAAATCGGCTAATTCTGTTAAAATAGGAAGCTCACTTAAATGTTTTAGATTAAAATAATTCAAAAATTCCTTGGTAGTAGTATAAACAGCTGGCTTTCCTGGCACATCCTTATGTCCTGCTATTCGTACCCACTCTCGTTCCAAAAGAGTTTTCATAATATGACTACTTACTGCTACGCCACGAATCTCTTCTATATCCGCTCGAGTCAGAGGCTGTTTATAAGCAATAATCGCTAAAGTTTCAAGTAGTGCGCGGGAATATTTTGCAGGTTTTTCGCTATTTAGCCTAAATACCCACGTACTGTACTGAGTTTTAGTCTGGATTGTGAATCCGCTACCTACTAATACTAATTCTATTGCGCGATTCGTATAATCTTCTTGAAGCTGCTCAATCGCTTTTTGAATGGCTTCTTCACTGGGTATTTGCCATTCTTCGAATGCAGATTGGAGCTGTTCTATAGTTAATGGGTGATTAGAGCTTAGGAGTAATGCTTCTATGATGTTTTGGAGATCCCGCACTTCAAAGTCAGTTTGATTTGGGATATCGTCGATATTCATATTAGGCCGCCTTAATATGTATGGGGGAGAATGCTTGGGTTTGGGTGATTACTAGTAGTGATTGTCTGGCTAATTCTAAAATTGCCAACAAAGAAACTACTAAACCCTGACGCCCTTCTGCCGCTGTAAATAATTGACACAATTCTAAATAATTATGCTGGCTTAATTGATCTAAAATCATACTCATTCGCTCACGTACGGTCATAACTTCACGCGAAATTTCATGATGAACCACCAACTCTTCTCTTTTGGCTACCGCTTGTAAGGCTTCAATTAATTCCTCAAGCGCTACATCAGGATGAATTTTTTCGCGCTCCACTACCACTGGCAGGATCTTAATCCGTACATTATCTCTATCTTGTCTTGGTAATTCATCCAGCTTTTGTGCTGCTTGTTTCATTTGTTCATAGGCTAATAAACGTTTCACTAAAGCCATTCGCGGATCTTCTTCTACCTCTTCCTCGGTACTGGGTACCACTGGTAGTAACATTCTGGATTTAATTTCAGCAAGCACTGCAGCCATTAATAAATAATCAGCTGCTAACTCAATTTTTTTTTGTTCCATAAGATCAATATAGTGCAAATATTGTTTGGTAATACTCATCATTGGAATATTCAAAATATCGATGTTTTGTTTGCGAATTAAATACAAGAGCAGATCCAAAGGTCCACTAAAAGAATCCAGCAATACCTCCAAAGCATCAGGAGGTATAAATAAATCATCATGCACCTGGGTATATTCTACCCCGTCAACAAATGCTTTATATTCAGGTTTATTAGTAATCAAGGCCCATCACTTCTCTAACTGTGTTTATAGTTTTAATAGCCTCTTCCCGGGCAGCTTCACTGCCCTCGGCTACTATGCGTTTTACAGAAGCCAAATCTTCTTGATAATCAACAATTGCAGCCTGAATTGGTTGCAATTCCTGATTGATTGCATCAATCACCGGCCTTTTACACTCGATACAGCCTATTCCTGCAGTTCTACAGCCTTTTTGTACCCAATCTTTAACGTCATTATTGGAGTACACTTTGTGTAATTGCCATACCGGACATTTTTCTGGCTCACCCGGATCGGTACGTTTTATACGCGCAGGATCGGTAGGCATGGTTAAAATCTTTTTTTCCACCTGCTCTGGCGCTTCCCGCAATGAAATCGTGTTATGGTAGGACTTGGACATCTTTTGTCCGTCAGTTCCTGGCATTTTAGCGGTTTCGGTAAGCAGTGGTTGCGGTTCGGATAAAATTAATTTACCAGATCCTTCCAAATAACCCAATAAGCGTTCTTTATCACCTATAGATAAATTCGATTGATTTTCTAATAGGGCCTGCGCCTTTTGAATGGCTTCATGCACTCCAAGTTCTTGAAATTGACGGCGCAACTCACTGTAGATTTTCGAGTTTTTCTTACCCATTTTTTGAATCGCTTCAGCAGCTAACTCTTCAAAATTTGCTTCTTTGCCGTAAATAAAATTAAAGCGACGCGCAACTTCACGTATTAACTCAATATGAGAAACTTGATCCTCACCTACTGGAACATAATCAGCATGATACAAAAGCACATCGGCACTTTGTAATAAGGGGTAACCTAAAAAGCCATAAGTAGATAAATCTTTGTCTTTAATTTTTTCTTGTTGATCTTTAAAACTTGGAACGCGCTCTAACCATCCAAGTGGAGTAATCATAGATAAGAGCAAATGCAATTCCGCATGCTCTGGAATCCAGGATTGAATAAATAAATGCGATAAACCTGGGTTTATGCCACACGCCAACCAATCAATAATCATTTCCCATAAGTGTTGCTCAATAAAGCTAGGATTAGCGTATTGAGTGGTTAACCCATGCCAATCTGCCGCAAAAAAGAAACAATCGTATTGATGTTGTAATTTAAGCCAATTTTTTAATACGCCATGATAATGACCAAGATGTAATCTTCCGCTTACACGCATACCGGAAACAACTCGTTTATTGGACGTAAATAATGCTGACATCGATTTCCTCTTTTATTATTTTTAAATCATCTAAATGGCTCTGGATCGCCTTTGCCTTCTCGGATTATTTTAGGATAATCCTCGGTTAAATCTACCACTGTTGTTGGTTCATGGCCACAATTGCCGCCATCAATAATCAAATCCGTTTGGGCACCTAAAATATCTTTAATTGCTTCTGGCTCACTCAAAGGTGAGGTAGCACCTGGTAAAATCAAAGTAGTACTCATCAATGGTGCGTCTAAAGCGTCTAATAGAGACAAAGTAATGATATTGTCCGGTATGCGCAAACCCAAGGTTCTTTTTTTAGGATGTAACATTAAACGCGGTACTTCATGAGTGGCATTTAAGATGAAGGTATAAGACCCTGGCGTAAACGCTTTCAAGAGCCGGAAAATAGTGTTTGAAACTTTGGCATAGGTACTAATTTGTGACAAATCGCGACAGACCAAGGTCATATTATGATTCTTGTCTAATTGCCGCAGTCGTCGAATGCGCTCTAAAGCAGATTTATTGCCTAAACTACACCCTAATGCATAACCAGAATCCGTGGGATAAACTATTAAACCACCGTCTTCAATAATAGCAACTGCCTGGCGTACCAAACGTGATTGTGGATTGTCCGGATGTAATGCAAAAAACTGACTCATAAAGTCCCCTGTCAAATAGTCCAATTCTGCCAAATAGGCGTACAAAATGCTGGTACTTGTTGTTGTCGTCCAAGTCCTACCCGTGATAAGCCATCTCCATGATAGTCAGATCCAGAAGAGGCCAGCAAATTAAAGCGTAAACAGGTTGCAGCTAATTCATTAACTTGTGTGACCGTCATTTCTCCTGAAACAACTTCTATTCCTACGCCACCAGCATCTTTAAACTCATTAATTAACTCATGCAATTTAGAACGCGTCAATCCATATTTATAAGGATGAGCAATTACTGCCTGACCACCGGCCTCAAGTATGGCAGCTACTGCATCACATACTTTAACCCAAGGAGTGGGCACAAAAGCAGATTTACCTCTACCCAAATACTGTCTAAAGGCCGCTTGCATATCCTTTGCCTTACCCTCATTCATCAATACCTTGGCAAAATGAGGTCGACCAATACGTTGATGCCCGGCTACTTGGCAAGCCTTATCATAAGAATCTATTATACCTAATTTATCAAGGCAAGCCGCTATTTCTTTAGCGCGTTCTATTCTGCTGGAATTTTGCTGTTCAATCAATTGCCCAAAGGCTGGCGTGGCTTGTATTTGATACGCTAAAATATGAATATCATGTTTTTTCCATACAGTACTCAATTCTATTCCTGGTATGACGGTAATAGCAGGATCCTGCTTTAATGACAGGTAACCGGCCATAGTGTCGTGATCAGTAATTGCCAGGCAGCGTAAACCCTGCAATTTTGCCTTTTCCAGGAGTTGTTGCGGACTTAGGATTCCGTCGGAAAAATGGCTGTGGCAATGGAGATCTATCATTGGGTAATTCGAGGTTTGAAAAAGAGTATTATAACATAGATGACACAAATAGACACAGAGCAATTCGTAGCTATGGGCGTGTCCGTTCCTAATTTTAAAACGCCGGGCACGAATTGGTTAGTGCCAATTTTTTATCCCGTACAACTGTGTTAATATACTATACTTTAAATAGTATATAGCGTGAGGATTATTAGTAAAAGCTATGATTCAACATATCAGATTAACCCGTAAAACCATTACGGCCAGAAACAGCAAACAAGCTGCGTTTTTACAATCTATGACTAGCAATGACATAACTTTTGCAGTTGGGCCAGCGGGCACTGGTAAAACTTATCTGGCAGTCTCCAAGGCCATTGATTGTTTTGAAAAAGGTGAGGTACAAAGGTTGATTTTTGTACGTCCTGCAGTAGAAGCTGGTGAAAAACTGGGCTTTTTGCCCGGGGATTTGGTAGAAAAGGTCTTACCTTACTTACGCCCTATCTATGATGCTCTATATGAAATGATTGGCTTTAAAGAAACGCAAAAATTAATCCAAAGTGATATTATCGAAGTGCTACCACTAGCCTTTATGCGTGGTCGTACCTTAAATGAATCCTTTATTATCTTGGATGAGGCACAAAATACCACTATTATGCAAATGAAAATGTTCCTTACTCGAATGGGCTTCGGTTCCAAAGCAATAATTACTGGTGATATGACCCAGGTGGATTTACCAAAAGGAATAGCCTCAGGACTTGAACATGCCGTTCATCTATTTAAAAATATCCCTGAAATAAGCATTCATAGTTTTACCAGTCGTGAAGTAGTCAGGCACCCACTGGTATCTAAAATTGTTGATTGTTATGACAATGAGAAACCCAAAAAATGAATTATTACATAGACATACAAAATGCTTCAGAAGAAGAGTTACCATTAACTGAAGCCCAAATCACAGAAATTGCCATATTAACACTAAAAGATCACCGCGAAAGAGCCGAATTAACGATACGTCTGGTACCACCAATAGTAATTCAGCATCTAAACAGTACTTACAGGCATAAAAATAAAGCCACTAACGTACTCGCCTTTCCGAGCTCCTTACCAGAGGCGGTAGAACTGGAATACCCTCTGCTTGGCGATATAATTATTTGTCCGCAAGTGCTAAGAGATGAAAGCATTGAACAAAAGAAATCACTAGATGCCCATTGGTCCTTAATATTAATACATGGCGTATTGCATTTATTAGGCTATGATCATATTAAGGATGAAGATGCAGCTTTAATGCAGGCTATTGAAGTTAAATTATTAAATGAACTGGGTTATGAAAACCCTTACGATGAGGACGAGTAACTTGAGCAAAGAGGAAGAAGGTGCTTCGTGGTTTGTTCGATTAAAACAATTTTTGCAAGGCGAACCACAAAATCAGGAAGAACTAGTTAGTTTATTGAGGGATGCGCAAATACGCTCTTTGATTAATTCAGAGACCCTTGCCATGATAGAAGGAGCCATCTCATTCTCCAAAATGCGCGTGCGCGATATCATGCTTCCCAAAAACCAAATGATCTGTTTGCAACAAAATGACGAATACAGCGAAATTATCAAAGTAGTTACCCGAACGGGACATTCTCGCTTTCCAGTTGTTGACGAAAATTCCGGAGAAATTGTTGGAATTTTGCATGCCAAAGATTTATTACGCACCCAAGCTGAAAGTTTGGAAAGCTTCGATTTACTCGATATGTGTCGCCTAGCTACTTTTGTTCCAGAAAGCAGACGTTTAGATAGTTTACTTAGCGAATTTCGCTCCAACCGCAATCATATGGCAATAGTAGTTGATGAATACGGTAGCGTTGCCGGTTTTGTTACTATCGAAGACATCATAGAACAAATAATTGGTGATATCGAAGATGAGTTTGATATCGATGAGGATGCTTATATAAAAGCACATGATAACAAGCATTATATAATCAAAGCCCATACTCCTATTGAAGAATTTAATGAACAGCTAAAGGCTGAGTTTTCCGACGAAACTTATGATACTCTGGGCGGAATAGTGATGAATGCGTTTGGTCATTTACCAAAACGTGGTGAATCCATAACTATTGATGACTTTAATTTTAAAATTATTAATGCCGATGCGCGACGCATTAAACTTTTAGAATGTATCGATAAACGCAGCAATCAAGGAAATCTTGCTCAAGGAAAACCAAGTGAAAACGACAAATAGTATTCTCATAATTGATGACGATAATGAATTAACCGATTTATTACATCAATATCTCGAAACAGAAGGTTTTGATGTAGTATGTGTTTATGACGGTGATAATGGTGTTAAAAGAGCATTGAACCAAAATTTTGATGCTATAGTACTGGATGTAATGCTGCCTAAGTTGAACGGCTTTGAAGTATTAAAAGCAATTCGAGAGCATTTAGAAACGCCGGTGTTAATGCTCACCGCGCGTGGGGAAGATATAGATCGCATCGTAGGTCTGGAAATTGGTGCGGATGATTATTTACCCAAACCCTGCAATCCAAGAGAATTAGTTGCGCGTTTACGCGCTATTTTAAGACGCACTAAAAAAATTCCAATTCAAAGACCTATTATCGAACGCCATAATATCCTAGTCGATTGCTCCAAACGCCATGCAACGCTAAACGGTAGTTTTTTAGAATTAACCAATGCTGAATTCAATATTCTGGAAATGCTGATTAAATCCCCAGGACAAGCTTTTTCTAAAGAAGAGCTGACTGAATATGCTTTGGGACGCAAATATACTGCCTACGATCGCAGTATCGACGTACACATCAGTAATTTAAGAAATAAACTGGGTGATAATACCGAGGGTGAAGCAATAGTTAAAACTGTTCGCGGTTTTGGATACATGTTTAATGCGTAGCTTGTACTGGAAAATATTCTTTTCCTTTTGGTCAGCCATCATAATCATAATATTCACAACTGCCTGGCTTACTAGCCATATGTTTAAATCCGGTAAATTACTTATCGGCCATGAAATCTTGTCCACTACTGGAATTTACTACCGACTCACAGCAATTAATGACAGCAGCATTCCCTATTACGTGCAAATTCCTTGGCCTGGCTTAATTGTCCGTTTTCTATTAGCTATAGCGATTAGCGCACTTATCTGTTATTTGCTCTCCAGTTATTTAACAAAACCCTTGCTCATTTTAAGCATGGCTGCAAAATCAATTGCCACTGGCAAATTCAATACTCGTGTTGGACATTTCAAAGGCCATACTAAAGATGAAATTGCTGATCTTAGCGATCAATTTGATAGAATGGCGGAACAATTAGAAACACTGGTCAGCTCAAAAGAACGTTTATTACAAGACATATCTCATGAATTACGTTCCCCCTTAGCGCGAATGAATATTGCCATTGAATTAGCCCGTAATAAAACCAAAAATTTGGCAAATACAGAACTCAATCGTATGGAGCTTGAATGTTCAAGACTCAATGCCTTGATTGGAGAAATACTGGATTTTGCACGACTTGAAAAATCTACAACCTCACTTGAATTAAGTACGGTTGATATGACACATCTGTTACAGGAAATTATCCATGATGCAAATTATGAAAATAATAGCCAAATACCGAGAGTAAGAGCGCATCATCTGGATGCATGTTCAGTAGAGCTTGATGAGCGTTTAATTCATAGAGCCATTGAAAATGTTTTGCGTAATGCCTTACATTATTCTCCAAATGATCAAAAAGTCTCAGTATCACTCACCTATTCCCAGGATCACAAATTGGTTTATATCGATATTAAAGACAATGGACCTGGAGTTCCAAAAGATCAACTTGAAAAAATATTCAATCCTTTTTATAAAGTGGACTCTTCTCGGGAAAAGAAAACCGGTGGCTATGGCTTAGGCCTTGCAATCGCCGCCCGTGCCGTGCAGTTACATCAGGGTGAAATTAGTGCAGTGAATAGTGAAGAAGGTGGTCTTTTGGTACGAATTAGTTTAATCGCGTAAGTGCCTTTAACCCAAGCTATTGCAATGACACTCAAGACTTTCTCTACATAAATAAAATAACAGAGCCGCGACTCAATGCAATACTCACTTTGCACAAGTCGCGGCTCTGATTTCGCAATTAGAAATCGCGGGTACCAATGAACTCATCATCAAAATAACGCTTTAACTTAGTGCGCAGAGTTCCACGACTTACACCAAGAACACGAGCTGCTTTAGATTGGTTATAACGAGTTAATTCCATAACTGTACGGAATAAAGGTGCTTCAACTTCTTCAACGATTAGTTGATATAGGTTTAAATTTGCATCTTTAGAACCACTTACACTAGCCAAATAACTTTTAACTGCATTTACTACTTGATGCGAAAGCGCTTCGTTACCTTGCATCACTTCTTGCATTGCTGCATTCATCTGAGTCTCCTAAGTACAAATTAATGATTCTAAATATCGTCCAGTGCGCTCTGGATCTAATACCATGGGTTATATAATATCAAATATCGCAAAGAGTGTAAACATTGTTTCAATGATATTCAGTTATTAAGGGAATATTAAGTCATTTTTTTGTACAAAAATTGTGCTGCTGGTGTGTTATTGGAGCATGGAAGTTATAGCTAAGTCATTAATTATAAATAATTTTCATAAAGTTGTCTATGTTTTGAAAAAAAATTGGAAGTTTTAATGATTCCTTAAGATTTGGTCTAAAAAAATACAAATTTAGCCCTCAGATTCCACTGTAAAACTCTCACCGCAACCACATTGCCCAGTTTGATTTGGATTATTAAACACGAACTTATAGTTCAATCCTTGTTTTATATAATCAACGTCCATTTGCTTCAAAAATGGATAACTTGCCTTATCAACGCACAACACGTAACCATCAGCCAAATTCAAAATTAAATCTTCCGGTTTTGCTGCCTCTACAAAATCAACGACGTACGACAGTCCAGAACAACCTGTCTTTTTAACTGAAAAACGTACCCCAGCTTGACCAGGATTTTTAGCCAAATAAGAACTTATATGCTTCAAAGCAGCATCACTTACATTAATTTCAGGTTTTGTATGCGCTACCTTATGGATTTCCACACTCATAAACTTACCTCACAAATTGTTTGTTCATTAAATCAATCATTTCTTTATACAAAGTATCTATTTGTAATGCTATTGGATAATACGTCTTTTTGATATCTAACTCTCTGATTAATAATAGATAATCCAAAGTCTGCACTTCATCCAATTTTCTACCTTGTATCTGCCTGCAAACCCATTCCAAGCCAGCAATAAGATAGGGATTTCCTACGGCTTTAAAGCGACACTGGACAAGAATTTGATTTTGGTCGCATTGCCAATAAAGCTTGATTGCTGTATTTAGACTGGTCTTGGAAGTCCCACAAACTACATAGGGTAATTCTTCAGCAAGCTCACCCACATGCTGAGGATAGAAAAAACAGTCTTCTACGATCTTATTATATATCATAATGGCGACAAATTATGCAAACGACTTACTTGCTGACAAATAAGAGTTATTGCTTGTTGGATTTGCTCTTCAGTAGTAAAGCGACCAATAGAAATTCGAATTGAACTTTGCGCTAATTCTTCATTTAAACCAATGGCTCTTAAAACATAAGAAGGTTGAATACTGGCAGAAGAACAGGCAGAAGTATTAGATATAGCCAAATCTTTTAGGGCTAATAACAAGGAGTCACCTTCCAAGCCGGCAAAACATACATTCAGATTTCCAGCAATTCTTTGTTGCTCATGTCCGTTCAACTGTACTCGAGGTAAATGTTTTATGCCGTTCCATAATAAATTTCTATATGCCAAAATACGTGCCTGCTCTTGTTCACGAATTTGCTCAGACAAGACAAAAGCACTGGCCATACCTACTATTTGATGGGTAGGTAAAGTCCCAGAACGTAGACCTCCTTCTTGTCCTCCACCATAGCTTAGTGCTTGTAATCGTATACGTGGTTTGTGTCGGACATACAAAGCACCTATTCCTTTCGGACCGTAATTCTTATGCGCTGATAAAGAAAGCAGGCTTACTGGTAACTTACTGAGATCCAGAGCGATTTTACCACCACTTTGAGCTGCATCCACGTGAAAAATAATACCTTTATTCTGCAATATACTGCCTATAGCTTCAATATCTTGCACTACTCCAATCTCATTATTCACATGCATAATTGAGACTAAAATTGTATCCGGTCTTAATGCCTGCTCTAATTTTTTTAGACAGAGTAAACCATCGGGTTCTGGATCTAATAAAGTAATTTCAAAGCCTTCTTTCTGTAATTGATTAAAACTATCCAACACTGCTTTATGTTCAGTGCTCAGAGTAATTAAATGTTTCCCCTTATTTTTATAAAAATGTGCAGCACCAATAATTGCCAAATTATCGGCTTCAGTTGCTCCGGAGGTAAAAACGATATCCTGGGGAGCTGCATGAATGGTCTGGGCCAGATTTGCTCGAGCGCGTTCAACTGCTTTTGCAGCTTCCGTGCCGTAGCTATGCGTTATAGACGAGGCATTACCAAATTGGCTATCAGGGCCTAGATAGTGCAGCATGTGCTCGATAACCTTCGGATCCACTGGAGTTGTTGCCATATAGTCCAGATAGATTGGCATTTTGCTCATTTTATTCGCTCCGATTGCTTTTAGCAGCCCATTGCAAAGACTTTTGTACTTGGCTTAACATACCGCGTAAAATACTTACTTCCATTTTTTCCAATTGAACACGATTAAATAAACGTCTCACTCTTTGCATTAAACGTCGTGGATGTGTTGGCTTTAAAAAATTTATTTCGATAAATACTGCTTTTAAATGCTGGTAAAACTGCTCTATTTCATCAGCACTGGCTTCTTCATCATTTCTTGATGCCACTTCGGCCTTAGGCGCTAAGACGTGCATGCGCACTTCATAGGCAATAATTTGTACTGCCATTGCCAAATTTAATGAACTATATTCTGGGTTGCTGGGAATATTAATATGATAATGACATTTTAGCAGTTCTTCATTAGTTAAACCAGAATGCTCTCTGCCAAAAACCAGCGCTATTTGCGTATCATCCGATCTACTGGCAATCAATTCTGCTGCTCCAGCCGGGATTAAACCCGGCAAGGACAAGCCCCTGGGTCTGGCACTGGTAGCAAAAATCAAATGACAACCTACCAAAGCTTCATCCAAAGTGGCCACAACTTGTGCATCATGCAGCACATCATCGGCACCAGCAGCCATTTCGAAGGCTTTATAATCAGGAAATAACTTAGGATTTACTAGATAAAGCTGGGATAATCCCATAGTTTTCATGGCCCTAGCCGTGGAACCAATATTTCCAGGGTGAGAAGTTTCAACTAAAACAATACGAATAGCACTTAATTTCATAAATACAAATTTTTTGAAGGCAAACATCCATTATCCTAAATCTATGTTAGAATTGCCAGCTTTGTAAACTAAAGAGTTTAGCCAATGGAACCCCTTTTAAATATTGCAGTCAATGCTGCCCGTCAAGCCGGTGATATTATTATCCGTTATATGGATCAAATTGACCGATTAAAAATTACCGAAAAGACACTGCACGATTATTTTTCAGATGTTGATGTTAAAGCAGAGCAAAGTATTATTAGTACTATTCATAAAGCCTATCCAGGACATAGCATTATGGCTGAAGAAAGTGGCAATCATGAGGGTGAGGAAGAAATCGTTTGGATTATTGATCCGCTGGATGGCACCTCAAATTACCTGCACGGATTTCCCTTCTTTTGCGTGTCTATAGCAGTAAAGATTAAAGGACGCATAGAGCACGGCGTTATCTACGACCCTTTACGCCATGAATGTTTTATTGCCAGTCGTGGTAGGGGTGCACGTTTGAATAACAGACGCATACGCGTATCAAAGCAAACCTTACTAAGTGCCGCTTTATTAGGTACCGGAGTTCCCTTTCGTGATTTAGCCTTAGCACAAAGATACCTACCTTCTTTTCAAGCTTTAATGGGCAAATGTGCTGGAGTTCGCAGAACAGGAGCTGCCGCTTTAGATTTAGCCTATGTAGCTAGCGGAAGATTAGATGGTTTCTGGGAATTAGGTTTAAAGCCTTGGGATATTGCCGCAGGCACCTTACTCATCAGAGAAGCTGGTGGCATGGTAAGCGATACCCAAGGTGGTGATGACTTTATGAAAACCGGTGATGTGGTTGCAGGCAACCCCAAGGTATTTAAGTCTTTAGTGCAAACGATATCTGCAGCAATGTAAGTTTTATGTTGGGCCTTGGCCCAACCTTATTTACATTTATTTCTGCAATGAAGTAAATCCGGATTTATAACCCAAGCTCATAGGCAATTCATCCGCCATCGCTGTACCTAAATTCTTGGACACGCGATCAAATAAGGTTTGCTTGTGCGTGTAATCAATCAAATTATCAACTTTGATAACATCTCTAGCTAACTGACCACTACTAGCAAAACCATCGATTAAACCCATAGCCAAGGCTTGTTGTCCGGTCCAGAATAAACCTGAAAAAGTATCGTTATCGATCAATAATCGTTTTCCACGACCCTCTTTTACTCGGTCAATAAATTGTTGGTGAATTAAATCCAACATTACTTGCAGCTTTTTGGTTTGAGCTTCTGGAAGTGGTGAATAGGGATCTAAAAAGCCTTTATTCTCACCGGAAGTTTGCAATCTGCGGCTGATACCAACCTTTTGCATGATATCAACAAAACCAAAACCACTGTATAAAACGCCTATAGATCCAACCATACTGGCAGGACTTGCATAAATTTGTTCCGCTGAAACGGCTAAGTAATAAGCCGCTGAAGCACACATGTCTACACAAACTGCATAAACTTTAATATCAGGGTATTTGCTTTTGTAATAGCTAACTGTATTGTACATATATTCAGCTTGTACCGGGCTACCACCTGGGCTATTAATGCGCAGAATAACCGCTTTTAAGCCCTTATTTTTATAAGCGCTTTCCAAGCCTTTTGCAAAATCTTCTGCATTGCCGGATTTCACATCAAACATCTCGCCAGTCACCTCGACTATGCCAACATGTGGTTTCGTATTAGTACCACCATCATCCTCATTACTAAGCCACATGTACAGTATCAAACAGATGAGCAAACAAAGAATGAAGATACGTTTTGCCCAACGCCAGCGATTTCTGGATTTCTTTTCTTTCATGTACTCTAAGACCAGTTGATTCAGCACATTTTGCGAATCTGTACTAGACTGAGTAGAAATATCATTATTCATTGCTCTCACTTGAAAAAATTTATTTAAGCCACATTTTACGGTAGGTAGAATAAAAATAATACCCCAATCAATCTATTATTAAGGTTATGCTATGAGAATGGACAAACTGACTTCAAAATTTCAAATGGCTCTGGCTGATGCGCAATCTCTAGCTCTAGGCAGAGATAATGGATTTATAGAGCCGGAACACTTAATGAAAGCCCTACTGGATCAACAAGGAGGCAGTTGCCGCCCCCTACTCACCACGGCTGGAGTAAATATTTCGGTAGTACGCACCTTGTTAGATCAAGCTCTGGATAAACTCCCCAAAGTTTCAGGCATAGGTGGGGATATGCATATTTCCAATGCCTTAAATAGATTATTAAATCTAACCGATAAATTAGCCCAACAAAGAAAAGACAATTTTATCTCTAGTGAATTATTTATCTTAGCCGCTATGAGTGAAGATGGTCCTCTCGCACGTATCCTGCAACAAGCTGGTGCTGATACTAAAGCTATAGAAAAAGCCATAGACGAAATGCGCGGTGGTGAAAATGTTAATGATGCAAATGCTGAAGAACAACGTCAAGCATTAGAAAAATACACCCTAGATTTAACCGAACGTGCCGAGCAAGGAAAATTAGACCCGGTGATTGGCCGTGATGATGAAATTCGCCGCACGATCCAAGTACTACAAAGACGTACCAAAAATAATCCCGTCCTTATTGGGGAGCCCGGTGTTGGTAAAACTGCAATAGTTGAGGGTTTGGCCCAACGTATTATCAATGGTGAAGTACCCGAAGGCTTAAAGAATAAACGACTCTTATCCTTAGATATGGGAGCTCTAATTGCAGGCGCCAAATTTCGTGGGGAGTTTGAAGAACGTTTAAAAGCGGTGCTCAAAGACTTAGCGAAACAAGAAGGACAAATTATTCTGTTTATCGATGAATTGCATACCATGGTTGGCGCAGGCAAAGCAGAAGGTGCTATGGACGCTGGCAATATGCTAAAACCAGCTTTAGCACGTGGTGAACTGCATTGTATTGGCGCCACCACTTTAGATGAATACCGTCAATATATTGAAAAAGATGCTGCCCTTGAACGTCGGTTCCAAAAGGTATTGGTAGAAGAACCTACTGTTGAAGATACTATTGGTATTTTACGTGGCTTAAAGGAACGTTATGAGGTACATCATGGCGTTGAAATAACCGACCCGGCTATAGTCGCCGCTGCAACGCTATCACATCGATACATTAGTGATAGGCAATTACCAGACAAAGCCATTGATTTAATCGATGAGGCTGGTAGTTTAATCCGCATGGAAATTGATTCCAAGCCAGAAAGTATGGATAAACTGGATCGCCGTTTAATTCAATTAAAAATTGAACGCGTAGCTTTGAAAAAAGAACATGATGATGCATCTAAAAAGCGTTTGGATGATCTGGAAAGTACTATCAAAGAATTAGAAAAAAATTATTCTGATTTGGAAGAAATTTGGAAGGCTGAAAAAGCTACCATGCATGGTAGCACTCAAATTAAAGAAGCCTTGGAACAAGCACGATTAGAAATGGAAACAGCCCGCCGAGCCGGAGATCTCAGCCGTATGTCAGAATTACAATACGGACGCATACCTGAATTGGAAAAAAGATTAGCTCAGGTTGCAACTGAAGATACCCCTGAAAATACCTTAGTACGTAATAAAGTAACCGAAGATGAAATTGCGGAAGTAGTTTCTAAGTGGACAGGTATCCCCGTTTCCAAAATGCTTGAGGGTGAGAAAGAAAAACTACTCAACATGGAAACAGCATTACACAGTCGACTGATAGGCCAAGACGAGGCGGTAGATGTGGTTGCCAATGCTATTCGCCGTTCACGTGCGGGCTTATCCGATCCGAAACGACCTATTGGTTCTTTCTTATTCTTAGGCCCTACTGGAGTAGGTAAAACTGAATTATGTAAAGCATTAGCAGCATTCTTATTTGATACAGAAGATGCCATGATTCGAATTGATATGTCTGAATTTATGGAAAAGCATTCTGTAGCGCGCTTAATTGGTGCCCCTCCTGGCTATGTTGGTTATGAGGAAGGTGGTTATTTAACTGAGGCCGTGCGACGTAGACCTTATTCTGTAATTTTGTTAGATGAAGTTGAAAAAGCCCATCCAGATGTATTTAACATTCTACTGCAAGTTATGGATGATGGTCGTTTAACAGATGGCCAAGGGCGTACCGTTGATTTTCGCAATACAGTTATTGTGATGACTTCTAATTTAGGTTCACATTTAATTCAAGAAATGGGAGCAAAACACGATTATAAAGAAATTAAGACTGCGGTAATGGAATTAGTAGGCCAACATTTTAGACCTGAATTTATCAATCGCATCGACGATACCGTGGTCTTTCATTCCTTACAGAAAAAACAAATCGAGAAAATTGCTGCTATTCAAATTAATTATTTGCAACAACGATTACAGCAACAAGACATTATCTTAGAGGTAAGTCCTGAAGCTTTAAATCATTTAGCAGAAGCAGGTTTTGACCCGGTTTATGGTGCCCGACCCTTAAAAAGAACCATTCAACAACAATTGGAAAATCCCCTGGCACAAGATTTATTAAACGGTAGGTTTAAGCCTGGTGAGGTAATAAAAGTTGGATTTAAGAATGGCGAGTTAGTTTTTGCATAAGCTCGACCACGTGAATGTGTTGGGTCAAAAGATCTGAGGCTACCTCAGGTCAATGACCCAACCTACAAAATCTTGGAGCTTCGTTCTTGCAGCAAATTTTTATAATTTTCCTTCATTGCCAAAGAAAGGAAACTTCGATCAATATACTTATACCAAATTGGAATTTTTTGTATGAAATCATGCAGAATTTCATCAATGATTATTTGCTTTAATTCTAAACGCTCGCCAGCAAGATAATTAATTAAATCTTTTTTACTAAGATTATTTTTCTTTCCTTTTAATGGCAAAGCCAATTCTTCTTTTGCATTGGTTAATGCAATAGTTGTATTTAATAAATCATAGGCAGGAGATAAGACACTCTTATTCTCTTTACTAAGAATAGAAAAATTTTTCAAATGCATATCTTCATTGCCAATTAAGTAATTAAATAAAGTCCATTTAAATAACTTAATACCTTCTATTTTAGGAAAACTACAAAATTGATTAATAATATCTATTACTTGCTCCATCGAACTCTTATATTTCGTATCGCGGCTTTTTCCTGAGAGTTGTGAAAAATCTTCTAATGAAAATTTTTTATTATGCCCCGCTCGGTCAAAACGCTTAATGAAATAGGTCATAGTATTATCTTTTGCATAAACCAAACCGTGTACTGGGACTTCAATACCGACCAGTGCTGCCATACTCATGGTAATAGCCTCATTTTCAGGTAGCTGTGGGTAATGTGCGCTTTGTGTTTTTAGAATATAATGTCCTTGTTGATCGACAATTCTAAAAGAGCCATCTTTAATCTTTAATTGTGCGCTTAATTTGCTTTGCACACCTTGAACAGACATTTTACCAGCGCGGTTAATTGCTTCTATGCGCTGCTCCTCAGCACTTAAATTTAAAGCATCCAATTTTTGTAACTGGGGCGATAGTAATTTTAAACCAGCCTTTGAATAGCGTTCCTTTTCCAAGAGTGGTTCATAGGTAATGGGACAGTAGTTCATGGTAATGCCTCAACAGTTACAGCACCTACAAGATCATGCCCAACTTGAATAAGTTGACCAAAGAAATCTGATTTATCCAGTTTGTGCTTGCGTAATAGCCCTTCAAGCATAATCCCTTCTGGCAATACTCCTTCAAAAAAAGAGGGGAAATGATCAAAATTATAGATTTTTTTGATGATGGGCATAGTTAATGAAACAGGAGCGCCTGAATAAGCTTCATAGTAGGTAAATACATATTTATTGCCTGGAAGCTCTTCCAGAATGCCTGCTTCGATACCATTTACTAATATTCGTGCTTTTCTCATTACTGATTCTCTTTTTTATGGCTTTGCCAAACACAAGGCTGAAGTAGCTTGGGTCAATGAACCAAGCTACTTTGGATAAGGTGGTTCTAATTTTATTTTAATATTTAATACCGCCAAGACTTTTAATAAAGTATTTAATTGCACTGATTCTTTGCCCTTTTCAATATCAAACAAAGCTGTTTTACCAATACCAGCAATTTTGGCGCATTCAATTTGCGACAAACCACTTTGTTTGCGGTAGTACTTTATTAATTGAGCTATTTCTGTTGGTGTCATAGTAATTCTAAATTAGGTTGTTATTACTGTTATAGCAGTAAAAAATGCCGAAATCAAATGGAATTAGTGTTTATAGTGGCGTATTTTGATAAATTTACTGCTATAGCAGTGATTTTTGATGTTTTGGTTGATTTTTAATCGTATTTAAAAGAAAATAAGAGGAAATTACTGTTATAGCGGTGATATAAAGCGTGGATTGGCCTCGGCCCAAACCTGAGAGATAGTCACTGTTTCCCATCCTCATTAAAGTTAAGACTTTACGTCATCCTGAACGCAGTGAAGGATCTTCTGAATCTGGCACTGTGTCACTTTCGGAGATCCCTCGTTGCACTCAGGATGACGGGCTCTTGTGCTTAACTTAATGGCAGTAATCCGCCCCTTCACTGCCATTAAGCTAATACTTTACGTCATCCTGAACACCGTGAAGGATCTTCTGAAACTGACACTGTGTCACTTTCGGAGATCCCTCGTTGCACTCGGGATGACGGGCTCTTGTGCTTAACTTAATGGCAGTAATCCGCTCCTTCACTGCCATTAAGTTAAGACTTTACGTCATCCTGAACACCGTGAAGGATCTTCTGAAACTGGCACTGTGTCACTTTCGGAGATCCCTCGTTGCACTCAGGATGACGGGCTCTTGTGCTTAACTTAATGGCAGTAATCCGC
>JBAZRP010000016.1:0-40865 GCA_041662885.1 Legionella sp. | reverse complement strand
CATTACATCCTAAAACAAAGTCATCATTTATACCGAGATTCTTTAGGAATTAATGACGATTACGCGGATTTTGTGTTAGGATTGGTCAAGGAAGTGCGTGCTATAGACACTTCGAAAGAAAATTTACTAAAAATCATTGACTTAGCAATTAGTTCCATTTCCTCATATGAGGAAAAGCGCAATAAGCACAGTCATGCTATTTGAGAAAATTGTATTTATGGATGGATCCATTTTAGAAATGAAGCTACACCCTTTGGCTAACGAATACCTTTTTAAATATTATGCGGTATTACGCCGAATCTTTTCCAATGTACTTGGTCAATTGGAAATGGACTATGTATCCATTGGTTTGATTGATAAGGCAGGGCAATTATTTTTTTTATCATCAAAGCCTTCAATAGAACAAAACTTGATAGAAAAAAACCTGTTGGGGTATGATGGATGCTTTCAGCCTGATTTTGTTTATCAAGACAAACCGAGTACATGGACAGATCTTTATAGTTCTGAGCAAATTAAATTACTGCATCATTATAAACAAGCTGAGCCAGGTTTGGAAATTGGTATTTCAATACCCGCTGATTTTGGTGATTATCGAGTAGTATTTTCTTTTGGTTTTAAATCCCTCAGTATTTTAATGCAAAGGCAGCTTATCAACCAAAGTGAAAAACTATTAGCAATAGGAAAATATTGCCTACGGGAAATTATCAATACAGTCCCGCTTCCAAAACAACAAAAAACATGTAAATTTAAACCCCATTTACAATTAATTATTAATAATCAGGTGAGTTATGAAAATACTACTGGATAAAGACGATCCCATTTTAAGGCAAATTGCTGAGCCTGTCCCAGAATCTGAGTATGGTAGTATCTGGATAAAGGAGTTAACTCGAGAAATGTTTTCTATAATGGAAGTAAGATGTGCTGTAGGTGTTGCAGCCCCACAAATCGGTATTAGTAAAAGAATTATTGTATTCAGCTCGGCATATACCAAACGACGCAAGCCAGAATACCCAATACCTGATACAGCACTTATTAACCCAACATTAAAAATATTATCAGAAGAAATTCAAACAGGCTATGAAGGCTGTTTGAATTGTGGTGAAATTGTAGGGCAGGTGCCAAGAGCAATGGAAATAGAGTATTCCGGTTTTGATGTAGAGGGAAATCTCATTTCCAAAAAAGCATTCGGGCTAGAGGCAAGAATTCTTCAACATGAAATTGATCACCTTAATGGCTATTTGTTTATAGATCGAGTCCAGGATAAAGAATCATTTACAACGAAAACAGAATTACAAAGCAGGTCTTAGATATGATGAAACACCAAACACGAATCATTTTGGCAGGTATGATGGGCAATTTAATTGAGTCCTTTGATATGGCCATTTGCGGCCTATTATCAGTTTACCTGGCGAAATATCTGGTTGGTAATGCATCCGAAGGTATACTTTTGGTATTTTTAACTTTCTTTGCCGGCTACCTTGCAAGGCCAATAGGCGCCTTAGTAATGGGTTTATTTTCAGATATCTACGGTAGAAAAATCGTTCTGGCGATATCGATTTTATCGATGGGAATATCTACAGCTATTATAGGCTTTATTCCACCAAAAAGCACAATAGGTATAACATCATTATTCATACTACTGCTCTTACGCATAACTCAAAGCTTCTGTTGTGGTGCAGAGTATCTAAACTCTTCTGCCTATCTAGTAGAAAATGCCCCATCTTCTAAAAAAGGCTATACCGGAAGCTGGGCATCCTTTGGAACCATGTCAGGTAAGTTGCTAGCATCTCTAATGGTATTAGTCGTTATCTATTTCAATACTAAATACCCAGAGCTGGAATGGGCCATTTGGAGAATACCTTTTATTTTCGCCTTGTTAGGTTCATCTATAGGATTATATATACGCTTGTGTGTACCAGAAAGTTTGGAGTATATCTTGTATTATTCTGATCGATCTAAACCCAAGGCTGGTAACTTGTTAACTGACTCAATTCAGTATGCCAAAGAAAATAAATTGCAAACATTATATGTTTTTATCCTTAGCTGCCTGGGTGTTACCACAACTGCTCAAATATTTACATATGCTCCAATGCAAGCCCATCTTTATGGGAGCTTTACTGATCATCAAATAATGATATCCAATATTATTTCATTGATTGTTTTATTGTGCGTTTTTCCAATAGTTGGCAGGTTATCAGATAAAGTTAACCGCGAAAAAATTGTGATAGCTGCGAGTATAGGCTTTTTGATTTTTTCACAGCCCTTTTTCTATTTATTATCTAATGGTAATTTTCATCAATTGCTTTTAAGTCAGGTGTTAATTGCAATACCAGCTGGGGCATATTATGCCACTGTGCCTGTGATGTTGGCTGAAATGTTTCCGATTAATTTGCGTTGTACCGTTTTGTCAATATTATACTCAGTTGCTGCAAGCCTTTCTGCAGGTTTAGCACCTTTGTTGTCTTTACTATTAGTTAAAAAAACAGAAGTAGCGTCCTCACCGTCCCTTTTGGTTTTTGTTCTAGTCACAGGTGCCTTGTTAATAATGAGTTTGAAACACTTTAAAGGCAGAAACTATGAAACTGAGCTTTCCTTGTAAAAACATTAGAAAGAGCCATTTAACTAACTAAAAGACAAATAATGAAAGTACTTCACACTTCTGATTGGCATCTAGGCCGTACAATATACGGCCATAAACGTTATGATGAATTCACAGCTTTTCTCAATTGGCTGATTGAAACTATTCAAAATAATGACATTGATATTTTAATAATTGCCGGGGATATATTTGATACCAGCACACCAAGCAACAAATCTCAAGAGTTGTATTATCGCTTTTTATTTAACGTCGCTAATTCGCAATGCCGTCATGTTGTTGTGATTGGTGGCAATCATGATTCGCCATCATTTTTAGATGCTCCTAAAGAACTCTTGCGAGCTTTGAATGTATATATTGTCGGAGCAATGACGGATAATCCGGCGGATGAGGTTATTGTTCTGAAAGATAAGGCAAATAATCCTGAGGCATTGGTATGCGCCGTACCTTATCTTAGAGATAAGGACTTACGGACCGCTGAGGCAGGTGAAACAGTCGATGATAAAAATACAAAATTGATTCAAGGATTAAAAAATCATTATAACAATGTTTGTGCAGTTGCAGAAAATTTACAAGGAAAATTTAAGCAGGAATATTCTGGTTTGCAGGTTCCTATAATTGGTATGGGGCATTTGTTTGCAGCCGGTGGTAAAACAATTGATGGTGATGGTGTAAGAGAATTATATGTTGGATCTCTAGCTCATGTCACCGCTTCAATATTTCCTTCTAGTATTGATTATTTAGCCCTTGGACATTTGCATGTTCCTCAAATGGTTGGACAAATTGAGCATATACGTTATTCCGGGTCTCCGATTCCCATGGGATTTGGAGAGGCTAATCAGCAAAAGAAAGTTATTCAGATAGAATTTGAGAATGGTAATCGTAAAATTGAAGAGATTTTGGTGCCATGCTTTCAGCCACTCGCTAGATTGACCGGAAACTTGGATAAGATTCAAGCCGAAATTCAAGACTTGAAAGATAAAGAAAGTAATGCTTGGCTAGAAATTGAATATACAGGTAATGAGCTCATTAGTAACTTACGAGAAGTAATGGACCAGAGTTTAGATGGCTCAGCCATGGAAATTCGTCGTATCAAAAATAAAAAAGTTATGGATCGGGTCATTAATCAAATACATGAAAACGAAACTTTGGATGACTTGAACGAACGTGATGTATTTGAACGTTGCTTAGAAGCCAATGATGTTCCAAATGACGAAAGGATAGAGATGATGAATATTTATAATGAAATAATCAAGTCTATTCAAGAAGACGATTTAAATGCTGAATAAGCGAATCCAATATGAAAATACTCGAACTAAGATTTAAAAACTTAAATTCACTTTATGGTGAATGGAATATTGATTTTTCTACACCTGAATTTATTTCAAACGGAATTTTTGCTATTACCGGACCAACTGGTGCAGGTAAATCAACTATACTTGATGCTATTTGTTTAGCGCTGTATGGTGCAACTCCTCGTTTAGGAAAGATAACTAAAAGCAGCAACCAATTAATGTCACAGCAAACCGCTGAGTGCTACGCGGAAGTCACCTTTGAGTCGCAACAGGGTAAGTTTACATGTCACTGGAGCCAACATAAAGCCAGAAAAAAAATTGACGGCACTCTCGGAGAGTCCAAGCATGAGATAATTGATACGTTAACTGGCCAAATACTTGAGTCTAAAAAGCGCGATGTAGCAAATGTTATTGAAGAAAAAACCGGAATGGATTTTGAGCGCTTTACTCGCTCTATATTGTTAGCTCAAGGGGGATTTGCTGCCTTTCTGATGGCAACAGCAGATGAAAGAGCACCAATTTTGGAACAGATCACTGGCACCGAGATATATAGTGAAATATCAAAGCGTGTCCATGAAAAAGCACGAGAAGAAAAGGATAAGTTAAATCTGATACAAATGGAGCTAGCTGGTATCAAGCTTTTAAATGAAGATGAAGAAGAATCTTATAATTTAGAAATTATTGACAAGAGAAAGCAAGAAGCAGAATTAGTAATTAGAGCTCAAAATTTAACAAGTGCAATTAATTGGTTGACCTCAATTGATAAGTTAAATGAAGATATCACTATATTAACCCGAGAATACGAAGGCCTAAATAAAGAGTTAGTATTGTTTGAGGCAGATAGAAATAAGCTTTCAAAAGCTAATAAGGCAATGGAGTTAGATGGTCGTTATGCCACTCTGAAAGAATTAAGAAAACAACAAATTAATGACAAGGAAGTACTTTCCAGGGAAGAAATAAAACTACCTGCAATTCAAGCTACTCTTGTATCGCAGAATGAACAATATATTCGAACTGAGCAAAATTTAACTGATATCAAAAATGAGCAAAAAATAAAAGCCGGTATTATTAAAAATGTGCGAACTTTGGATCAGCAACTTATAGACAAAAAAAGAGAGATGGACACAACTAAGAAGGATTATGAAAAAATTTCTGGTGAGGTCACTCTTAAAACCAACCAATTAGCGAAAATACAACAATCAATTGGTTTACTGAATGAAAAGCAAAAATTAGTTAATACGTATTTAGAGAGTCATGGTGAAGATGCAGGGTTACTTACTGAGCTCACTGGTATCGAAGAGCAACTGAAAGCATTAATATCGAAACAGGCTGATATTTCCGGGATAATGGAAGCCCTAAAGGCCTTGGATGAAAAACTAAAAGATGATCAAGTTAATCTGGAAAAATACGTACACCATGAGAAAGAGCATCAGTCAAAATTAACTGACAATCAAAATCAAGTTAAATTGATACAACAAGAGTTAAATCAATTATTGGGTGAGCAAATACTTAGAGAATATCGGGTACAAAAAGAAAATTTACTTAGAGAAATGGGTTTTCTTCGAAAAATAGCTAGTTTGGAAGCAGAGCGACAAAAGTTGGAAGATGGTAAACCATGTCCTTTGTGTGGATCAGAAGATCACCCTTATGCCGAAAATAATGTTCCTCAAATTGATGAGACAGAAGCAAAAATTAATTCTTTAACTACACTGATCGACCAAGCTGAGAAATTTGAACATAAGATCAAAGAATTAAAGACTTCTGAGGAAGAATTCAGACAGAATGTTTTAGATAGTGAAAAATTAAAATCAAATGCATTAAATGAAAAAAAGCAAACTGAAAAGGAACATACTGAATTTTCAAAACAAATAATCAAATTCACGTCTGATTTTAATACTCTTAAACAAACTGCGTTTAAAAGGTTGGAGAAATTTGGTATCAAAGAAATACCGACCTCAAATTTAGAACAATTATTAAATTCATTAAAGGAACGGTTGAAAAAGTGGGAAGATAAAGAAAAAGAGCGTTTAAATTTTGACAAACAATATAATGAATTAAATAATAATGTAAGGACATTGGAAGCTGTTATCGCTACATTAAAGGAAACTTTAACTGAAAAACAAAATGATCTTCAAAAGATTAATATAGAATATACTGGTATCAATGAGGAACGTATAAAGCTATTTGGTATAAATAGTCCAGAAGAAGAGGAAACCAAGTTAGAAAACAAATTGCATGAGGCAGAAAAAGATAAAAATCTCATTCAAGATCAATTGAACAAAATGACTCGTGAATGCGATGCAACTAAGGCTAAAATTCAAACGCTAAGTGAACAAATATCAAGCCGAGATCCACTGCTACTTGAGTCAGAAACGAATTTTATTAGTGCGTTAAAGAAATTAGACTTTAGTGATGAAATAAACTACCTCTCAAACTCAATTTCGGCTGATGATAGAAGCATACTTACAGAGCGCGCTAAGCTACTGGATACAAATAAGACCAGTCTAGATGCAAAAATAACAGATAGAAAGGAACGTCTTGCCACTGAAAAGGATAAACACATTACAGAGTCCAGTCTTAATGAGTTAAAACCCACATTGGATGAATGTAACGGAAATTTAAAACTGATTCAGGACAGAATTGCTACATTATTTGTTGAGCTTAAAATGCATAATGAAAATAAGGAAAAATTTGAAAGCAAACAGGAACTATGTGAAAAGCAGAAAATTGAATGTGGTCGCATGGAAAAATTACATGGTCTTATTGGTTCTTCTGATGGAAAAAAATTCAGAAATTTTGCACAAGGTTTAACTTTTGAGTTGATGGTCAATCATGCAAATAGACAGTTAGAGAAAATGACCGATCGCTATTTGCTAATCAGAGATAAGGATCAATCATTAGATCTTAATGTCTTAGATAATTATCAAGCAGGAGAAATAAGAACAACGAAAAATCTTTCTGGTGGTGAAAGTTTTATTGTTAGCCTCTCTCTTGCATTAGGCTTATCAAAAATGGCCAGTCAAAAAGTTCGTGTAGATTCACTTTTTCTTGATGAGGGGTTTGGTACATTAGATGATGATGCTTTAGAAACTGCTTTGGAAACACTTGGCGAATTACAACAAGATGGCAAAATGATTGGAATCATATCACACGTTCAAGCACTAAAAGAGCGAATTAGCACACAGATCAACGTTCAACCTGTCAGCGGTGGCCGAAGTGCCATCACGGGACCTGGATGTAAAAAAATACTTAGGGATGATAACTCTCAAAAAAGTGAGTTAATTTCCAAAATGCCAGATTAATTTATTCAAATAATCCTGGAATCACAGATTCCAGCTTTTCACCCTGAGGATTATCCGTTAAACAAAGTAACCATGATGCTGCAACTTGAAGTTCATTTGACAAGTTCTTGGCTTCCTCGGGCCCAGGGCTTCTAGTTCCTTGCTCCCAATTCCCAATCCTAGTAGCACCCAAACCCGTCTTCTCAGCCAAAGCCTTAATCGTCAATCCATTTGCCTTTCTAGCCTGGGCAATCCTATCCCCGATAATTTTTTTTAAGTTCAATTAAGTTCATCCAATATCAGTTCTGAAAACCCCATTGACTCTATAAGTGGGCACTTTACAATGAAATATAAGAAACACGTTTCGTGTTATTGATTGATATTAACTGAACCTAAATGATATTTCAATGTCGATTTTACAGTTTTGGATTTAAAGGATGAAAAGCACATGAGTTTTTTATTTATTAATACACATGAGTTATCTGCTTTGATGGGGTTGCCCTATGTGCAACAATCAGCATATCTTTTGGGGATCCGCCCCTATATGGACAGCAAAACATTTATCGTAGGTATTAAGAGGCGCATTAGTTATCAATCACTTGTTGAAGCTTTATACATTGAACCTCATCAGGGCATTCAATCTGGAAGTCCTAGCCGTCAGCAACTGCGTCGTGTAATAAAAGGACTTGAGCGAGCTGGTTTAGTTGAGATCAAATCTTTTGATAAGCATCTTGTTTTAAAATGTCTTTTAGCTAATTCAAATAATTCTAATCAAAATAAAGCCGACACAAACCCAACACAGCAAGGCATCACATCTGAAAGTTCTTTCAATCAATTAAATAAAGGGTTATCGGGGCATGCATCTGAAAAAGCCGACATAGATAAATCACAAAAAGCCGACACACCTCTAAAAGAAAATAATTATATTTATTTATTATCGCAATTTGAAAAATTTTGGAAATTGTATCCACTAAAAAAATCAAAGCAACGAGCCTGGGAAGCATTTCAAGCTATCAATCCCGCAAATGATTTGCTAATGCAAATGCAAGCAGCCTTAGAACAACAAATTCAGCTTTGTCAACAACAGCGCAGTCAAGGTGAGTGGGTTGCCGCCTGGAAATTTCCTGTCAATTGGCTAACACAGCGATGCTGGGAAGATGAGATTCAAAACGATGTGAATCAGGAGAAAAATAATGCAGCCCATGAAACAAATTTTAAAAAGCAACCCGTTACAGACAGCTTCTGGGAGTCCTGTAAAGCAGGAATTAAGGAGCAACCAGTTGACAACATCATCGAACTCAGCGCCTACCGAGGAGCACCGAAAGCGTATTGATCGATTATTTTTGAGGTTTGCAGCTATGTATGGACCAATTTGGCGTAGTCAATTTAAAAGTGATGAGTACTTGGATTTTGTTAAACGTGAGTGGCAAGAAGGGCTAATTAGCTATGCAGATAGTATTTTTGATCTGGCAATTGAAGTATGTCGGAAGAACAAGGAACTGCCACCGACTTTACCTCAGTTTATTGATTTTTGTAAAAACTGCTCTAAGAGAAATTCGTTTTTTGTACGCGATGAATCTCCTAAGAACAATAACCCTGAAGTGGCTAAAAACCATTTGCTGAAAATGAAACAAATTTTAAATATGAAAGTTAACTAACCAGGAGAAGAAAATGTTGATTTTAAGTAGAAAAGCCGGTGAAAGCATAGTCCTTGGTGACGATGTATTTATCACGGTTTTAGGTTTTAAGGGGAGGCAGGTTTCAATCGGAATCGATGCACCTGATGCGCTACCAATTATGCGAAATGAAATATATCAAAAAATTGAAGTAGAAAAACAAAATCTCCTCTTAAATTCTTTGAGGAAATGCTTTCCGTCCATGCAGAACTCAATTAACCATTATTTCTAAACAGGAGACCCAATATGACATTAATTCAATATAGAAATACCGTTTTAAATAGCATCAATTCTAACCTTGGTAAGATTTTTTTAGTTGTTTGCCTGTTAATAATGGCCCAAGGAAGTTTTGCAGCAGATGCCCTATCTGTCGCAGAGGAGGTGGTAAAGGACACTTATAATGGTTCCATAAAAACCTATCTTTATGTCGGTGAGGCAGTAGCAGCTGTTGTTACCTTGATGATGACAAGAAATATTAAGGCGCTTGGTGGTGTTGGAGCGGTGGCTATATTTCTAAACATTGTTGCATCACTTGCGGGAATTTAGCATGGAAGATGCACGAAAATACAATACGCCGCAATTTTTTAATGAACCTTATCGACTGATTATTTTTACACTTGATGAGGTCATTGTTGCTGTATTAACCCTTTATGTAATTGGGGCTGTTTGCGGTTTTATTGTTACCTCATTGCTCTTAACTTGTGCGTTTCTGTTTTTGATGAAACGCATGAAGGGCAATGAAGGCCCTTATTTTTATATTCACCTGTTTTACTGGTTCTTTTCTCTGTCACCTAAATTGCGAGCAACACCACCTTCATGGATTAGAACTTTTCTGGGGTAAAAAATGAAAATTGAACAAAAAAAATCGGAATTAATGAAGGAAAAAAAGACTCGGGTTTTGCTATTAGGAGTAAGTAGTACTTTGCTTGTTATGGCTTTGTTGCAATCGATTATCATCATAGCTTTGTTGAATTATGCTCATAGCAAACACGAAACCCATTTTATTCCTCCTGCAATTTCTCAAGAATTCACACTTTCTGGAACAGGTGTTTCAGAAGGCTATTTAAGGGACATGACTAATTTCCTAACTCAACTTCGCTTTAATGTCACCACAAGTTCTGCCGGTCAGCAATTTAATGCGCTCCTAGCTTATGTCGCTCCTTCACTGTACGGCGACATCAGGGCACAACTTGTTAAGGAAGTCGAACAAATCAATCACGAACACTTATCCAGTGTGTTTTATCCATCGACCTTTGAAATCGATATCAAACATTTAAGCGTAAAAGTAATTGGGCAAATGAAGCGTTTAGTTGGTGCGGATTTGATGTCTGATGTACGGGAGACTTATTTAATCCGTTATTCCTATGAGTCTGGCTTGTTAAAACTAATAAATCTTGAAAAGGTGTAATCATGAAACAATTGGCAATGCTATTAGGTTTAGGTTTACTCATCTCAACAGCGCAAGGGGCGCAAATCAAAATCGTCCAAAATTATGAAGATGTTTTTATCAATGCTTCAATTAAAGAGCCCAACAACCTAATGTTGGAAGACGATAGGATTCAACAAATAAAAGCACCTGGAAATACCCTGGTTGATGCCTGCAATGGAAAACCCAATTGTAAATTAATTGATGATACAACAGGAATCCTCACTTTTTTACCATCACCGCTTTATCAAACAAGAGCTTTTACTATTAATTTGCTAACTGAAAAAGGGTTTTTTTATAACGTCCGTGTAGAGCCAAAACCAATTGCTTCACAAACCATAGTTTTTAAAACCTATAAAAATCCTATTATTCGTGCTCGGGAACCACGTACTTCAAGCTATGAAAAGGTAATGGTTGGGTTTCTAAGAGCACTGGTTAATGGGTATGTCCCAGAAGGATTTACCCAAACGATACCTAAAAAAACTTCGGTCTATAAAGCGCAAAGATCCCAGCTAAAACGTTTATTGACGATTAAAGGCAATCGTATGCGTGGTGAGATCTTTGAGTTAAAGAATGTAACCAATAAGCCTATTGATGCAAAAGAATCCTGGTTTAATTGGTCTGGAACCAAAGGGGTGGCGCTGGCTAAAACTCATTTGGCGCCTTATGAAACCACTCGTCTGTATAGGATTAGCTAATATGTCCATTCAACTTAAAAAGCAACAACAGATCCTTTTGGGGATTATTATCGGAGTGATAGTTTTGATTATTGCAGGCTTTGCTCTTTTGGGTAATAAGACAGTTAAATCCCAAAAGGTTGATAAAGCAACCTTTAAAAAGCACAGTTTGGCTGGGCCTATATCCACTACAACTAATGAGGCGCATTGGATTGAAAAAACTCAAAATGCCTGGCGTACTGAGATTGAAAAATCCGAACAATTTGACAAGAACATCAAGGCATTGGGTGAGGAGAAAGACAAGCAAAACAAGCTGATTCACTCCCAAAAAGATGAGATCTCAGAAATGAGAGCAACACTTTCAGAGCTAAAACATCAAATAGTTAAATTACAAATGGAGCGTCCTGTTCCAGTAGATGCCGCTGCAAAGAAGTTTGAGACGCAAAATGGATTATTACCCAGAGCAGAGGGAGAAAGCCCAGGCAATGCTATGGGGATTGATTCAGGATTTATTCAGTACTCAGCCAAGTTAAATAAAAAATCCAAACCACGAATTAAAACGCCTGACAATTATGTGTTTTCCAATACCTTCGCTAAGGCAGTGGTGTTACAGGGTGCTGATGCATCTGCAGGAGTATTAAGCCAGGCCAACCCTGACATTATGATGTTTCAAATCATAGATGATGGAGTGATGCCGAATAAACACAGAGCACATCTAAAAGGTTGTTTTGTGAGTGCTTCTGTAATTGGCGATATTTCCAGCGAACGCGGTAAGTTACGAACCGAGCGATTAAGTTGCATTCATCCTAATGGTACAAGCATTGATACCCAAGTGACGGGCATTGTTTCCGATTCAAAAAATGGGATCCGTGGACGTGCGGTATGGCGTGATGAGCCGATGGTGAAAAAAGCATTTTGGGGTAACTTCTGGGAAAGCATGGGCAATATTGGCCAGCAATATTCTACAGATTACAGCACCTCTCCTCTTGGAAGTGTAGCAACTATTCAAGCAGGTAAAATTCCACTGGCAGCTGTTTCTAGTGGTGGATCAGGTGCTGCCAAAATGTATGCGCAGTACAACATCAAGCGCGCTGAAATGTACCATCCGATTATTCAATTACCTCCTGCAATCATAGTCGATGTGACTTTTCTTAAAGGCTTTTGGCTTGACGGGGGAACGGATACTAACGAGCCGGAACAACCTGTTGAGAACCAAAACCCAAAAGCAGCTTATGAAGCAGCTCCTGAGCCTGAAACAGCTGAAGAAAAAGCAGCCAATCAATTTTTCTATAAAAACCACACTTTTTAAGGATACAACGACTATGAAAATACTAATGACTTTATTGCTGTTACCTAGTTTGGTTTTGACCGGTTGTGCCAAATTAAATGAAGACTTTGATTGCCCAGCACCCAAAGGAGGATCGTGCAAACGTATGGATCAGGTATACGACATGGTGAATGGTAAAGGTAAATCCCTGGCTGTGACTTCTAACCGAAACCCTTTGGTGATTGAAGGCCGACCTGGTCAGCCTTTGCGTTATGGTGAAGGAGTGATGCCACTATGGGTAGCTCCTTATGAAGATACTGATGGTAATTATCATCAGGCTAATCGCGTGTATAGCGTTGTTAAGGAAGGACAATGGATGCAGCAAACTCAATTGACTTCTAAATAAGGAGAGCTCCTATGTTGTCCACCATTAAAAAAGCCCGTCATGCAACAAACTCTCTAATGGAAACATTACGTGAAGAATTGGGTATGACTGATGCCCAACAAAAAAAGCAAATAGAAGCGCTGTTTGATACCTATTGTTTAGCATCCTATTTACCTGATGATGTATATGATTCTGAAGCTGATATTTATCCTTACAAACAAGCCTCTCATATGATGTTTGAATGCTCTACATTGATTGGAGCTAGTGAAGAAACAGTAACGATTCTAACCAGTATTTTAACTGATATTTTGCCACCTGAGAGTTGTTTTCATGCTTTGTTTTGGGCATCACCAAAGATTGGTCCCATGATTGATGACATGGAAAATCAGCGTAACCAGGGCAGTGAAGTTTTAAAAGCCCTGGCTCATCGACGTGCAGAATTTTACCGCAAAGGAGTATATGCCTCCTTAACTAAAGAAAGTAATTTTGTATTACGCGATTTCCGATTATTTTTGTGCATTTCAATTCCAAGAAAATCTATAGAAGACGATCGCTTACTTCTTGGCAGTCTGCGCGAAGACATTAGCAACAATCTAAAGTCAGTCAATATCTTGTGCAAAGAATTATCCGTTGATCAAGTACTCAGTTTAAAGCGAGAGTGGCTTTTTCCAACCGAAAGCTTGTATGAAGAAAAAACTAACTACGATCCGAATACTGAAATCCGTTTCCAAATTACAGACATTGAAGCGAGTATACGTGTTAGATCCAACCAAATAGAGATTGAGCGCGAAGAGGGAACTCAGGTAATTAAATGCTTATCTGTCAGGCAATACCCAAAGGCGCCTGTGCAATGGCAAATGGGTGATCTGTTCGGAAAAATGTTTAATACCGCTTTGCAAATAAGTTGTCCCTTTCTTTTTAGCTTTGCTGTACGGATTAAAGATAAAGACAAGGTGATGGCGACCCTGGATGCCAAGTATGCTGATGAAGGCCAGAATGCCAAACAGCCTTTTATTTCCAAGTGGGTAAAGAACTTTAACAAAAAATACGCTGAAATTGAGGAGTTAAGAGAGAGACTCAGTAGTGATGATTCTTTGGTTGATTCTTATTATAACGTCCTTTTGTTTACAAATACTGAAAATGTCAGGCGCGATGTCCGCCGCGCAAAAGACGTATTTCGAGGCAATCAATTTGATTTGCGCACACCCACTGGCTTGCAGTTGCAAACACTTCTTGCCTCAATGCCTTTTGCACCTGCAGAGGGAATGTTTGAAGATTATAAATCCTTTGGACGTATAAGACCTTTAACCAGCTTTAATACCGTTAATTTATTACCGATTCAAGGGGAATGGAAAGGAGCAGGGCGCTTTGCTCAAATTTATCCGCAAAGACGCGGGCAATTTACCGCTATTTATTTTTTTGACAACGTAGTCAGAAATTATAATGTGGCAATTGTAGCTCCTCCTGGCAAAGGCAAGTCGTTTTTAATGAACGACTACATTCAAAGTCTCCTATCTCAGGGAGGCTTTGTTTATATCATTGATGTGGGCGGTTCTTATGCAAAATCCTGTGAGATGCTTAATGGGCAGCTCATTGACTTTACTAATGACACAGACATTAGCCTGAATCTTTTTTCAACAATTGATGCAACATCCAAAAATGATACCGCATTTAGAGACGTGCATAATCAGTTAATCCAGCTTGTGGGCATGATGGCAAGACCATCCGGTAACGTCAGTGATGAAGAAAGAAGTCATATTGAAAAAGCCATTGAGGCGATGTGGCGACAACACCACAATGCAACCACCATAACCTTAATTGCCCAACACCTGGAAAGTGGTAGCGATCCTATTTCACAAAATATTGGACGTTTGTTGTATAGCTATACTAAAAACGGGCGTTATGGCAATTATTTCGAGCCTCCTTGTTCACTGGACTTTAAAAGAAATTTAGTAATTTTAGAGTTAGGTGGACTTGATGGAAATAAGGACTTGCAACGCATTGTATTGAAAATCTTAATGTATCAAATCACCAATGCAATGTACTACACGCCTAAGCATATTCCTAAAAGCTGTCTGATTGATGAATCCTACGAATTACTTTCAGATAATGGCACCGGTGGTAATGCTGGTTTTATTAATGAGGGCTACCGGCGTGCGCCTAAATACGGTGGGAACTTTATTACAGTCACACATGGTTTGGATGATTATGAAAACAATCCAACTGCCAAAATGTGTTACGACAACGCTTATTATAAAATTTTTCTAGGCGCGTCCAAAAGCACCATCGATACTTTAAAAAATAGTAATCAACTAGATGCTTACGGTGAGCGGTTTATCCGAAGTCTTAAAATATCTAATGAGTACTCGGAATTTTTAATGATGTGCGAAGAGAATTCTACCGTGCATCGCTTAATTGTCGATCCGTTTTCACGGGTGCTTAATACAACTCGTGGGCCTGAAGTAGAAGCATTGAAACGTTTAACGGCAACAGGACTACCTTTGGCGGATGCCATTTCTCAGGTTGCGCAGGAGGTCTACGGTTATGTTTAAGACAACTTTGGTCGCACTGTTTATTAGCATAGTAATTAATGGAATCTTTTACAGCGCCTTGAGGCAGCCAGCAATTGCAACCGTTGATATCGTGTCTATTACATCTGAATTTATAAAAAATGAAGCACAAAAAAATCACTCGAAGACTGAAAAAGAGTTTGCAATCAAAACCTTTTCACATCGTTTGGAACAGGCATTAAACGATTTATCTCGCTCTAAAGAACTAGTCTTAGTTCCAAGAGAGGCAGTGATTAAAGGTGGCCCTGATTATACCTCTGTTCTTAGGGACATGGTTGGTTTGGAGCCTAAATTATGAGAGCGCTTTTATTGATTGTTTGCCTAATGTACCTGCCCATTGCGAGTGCTAAAAATTATGGGGTAATGGGCAAGACTTTCGTTATAGCTGAAATGGATTTTTTAGAATACATCCATCAAAAAATGATGGGGATGCAGGCTAATGGTGAATGGAAAACCGTTCAGGCTGAATTTAAAAAACGTGTAAAAGAACATTTACTGCGCCCAACACCAACAAGTTTACCTAGAGCAGAGGATAATAAAACATGGTTTTTTAATCCCTCACTGACAGTGCCTTACGATGTGAAAGATCATAACGGCCAGATACTTGTTAAACAGGGCACTGTAATTAACCCATTAGATAGAGTGGGTTTAAGTAGCACACTTATTTTTTTTGATGGGGATGATAAAGAACAGGTTGCTTGGGTTGGTGAAGAAATAAAGCAGCACGCACAAGTCAAATTAATCCTCACGGCAGGTTCAGTTAAGGATGTTGCTAATGAGTTTAAACAAGCTATCTATTTTGATCTAAATGGATTTCTGGTTGCCAAATTTCAAATAAAGCATTTGCCAGTAAGAGTTCTACAGGAAGGGAAACATTTACTAATCAATGAGGTGACTATATGAAATCCCTTTATCTAATACTTGCTGTTTTAATTTCTGGAGTAACAGAGGCCGGATCTTGCCATGGTCATTTTGTAAATCCGATTACTGATGTATGTTGGTCTTGCTTATTTACCTTAAGTTTGGGGCAAGCAAACCTCATCTCCTCTAATAATTTACCAGATACTAAAAATTCCAAACTACCCGCATGTATATGCCCTGGAAATCCTATACCACGTTTGGGGATAACAACCGGATATTGGGAACCTGTAAACTTGGTAGATGTTACGCGTACTCCATTTTGCCTGGTTAATTTAGGAGGAATCTCCTTAAGCTTTGGCAAATATTACCGCAAGGGCACAGTGGAAACGGACAGTAATTTGTCTAATCAATCCTTTTATCACGTGCACTGGTACAAGTTTCCCTTGATGTATTGGTTAAATGTATTAACTGATGCTATTTGCGTTGAGAAAGGTGACTTTGACATAGCCTATCCAAGCGAATTAGATGTGATGTGGAATGACGATGAATTGGGTTTTATTATCAACCCTGAAGCAGTACTGTTTGGCAGTTTACCCGCACAAGCTGCCTGCGCTGCCGATGCAACCACCTCATTACTGGGTACAGCCCTTGATAAACTTTTTTGGTGTGCTGGTTCTCAAGGAAGCATGTATCCCCTAACAGGACATGTGCAAGAACACGTTGGAGGAGTTCAGGCCTCGGTGTTGTTATCCGAGCGTATGAATTACAAATTGCATCGCCAAGGGCTATTGGAAGATTCCGTAGCAGTTGATGATTCGACAAGTGACACAAAATCCATTTGCCACACACATTATTCCCCAATTTTACCCAAATCACGTTACCGCTATCAAATGGTTAATCCTTTGCCTACTACCAATGCCTGTTATCCCTTGGGACGAGCTACGACTTTATGGGAGGCAGGTCATGAATATCCCTATAAAGGCGAGGATTTTGGGTATTTGATTTGGCGTAAACGCAATTGTTGTGCCTTTTAATGATTAGGAGTCGTGATGCGTAAAGCTTGTATCTTAGCTGGTTTATTTTTGTGCTCTGCGTGTAATGCCACAGATTTTGCGGCTATTGAATTGAATGCGAACAATCATGCTAATGCGTATGCAAAGGATGTACAGCAAATAAGTAAAAACTATGAAGCTTCAAAAAAATCAGTCCAAGAACTACAGGAATTGAGCCAAGCTCTTAAAACACAAGAGCCTATTACAACGCACCTGAAAAAAGTCAGTCAAGTGCTTGTGTTCTTATCCTTTTCGATGCCTGACAAAAGCCTGCAAGCCTGGCTATTACAATGCAAAGAAACGGGTGCAACACCTGTGATTCGCGGACTTATTCATAATTCGTTTAAAGAGACCATGACGGCTATCCAGTTGCTTAGTAAAAAAACAGGAATTGGAATGCAGTTAGATCCTATTCTTTTTAAAACCTTTGAAATAGATGTGATTCCTGCTGTTGTGTATGTGAAAGACACGCCTGATTGTCCTGCCAATATGAATTGTAAGTCAGTTGATTACGACAAACTTTATGGTGATGTATCCCTTGATTACGCTTTGGAAAAAATGAGTGATGAAGATCCTGTGTTACATCAAATGATTCTTCGGTTAAGGGGGAACTTCGCATGATGAAACGCTGCATTTATATTTTATTACTTTTAAGCTCACAGGTTAATGCGCTTGATTTGAAGCAGGCGTATCAAGAGGGTTCACAAACAGGAACGAGTCATGCTAACCAGTCTATTGATTTGTTAAAAGCACTGGATCTTAATCAATTCCCTGGCTATCAAGCTAATATGCCGCAAGAACATTATTACAGCGGGGTAGCACAGGAAAACACTGGCCTTGAAGCTGGTTCACAAACAGCGGTTGTTTCTAATGAGTCAGGAAAAGCTGTTAGTGACAGCTTTAATCAACGGCCTTTGTATCAAATAAATCCAGCAACAGAATCCATGCAAAAGCTTAATCAAATTGCCGAAAATGGTGATGCAATTATGCGTGGTCAAAATACTGATAAAACCACTTGCTCTTTAAAACCTAAAGAGTGCCAATACTCTTGGCAGGAAAAATCATGCTTAAGTAGCAAAGTATTAGGCACATTACATTGCGCAAAAAATCTACGTTTGGAAGTCGCACCTTACAAGTCTGAAAGTTATAGTTTGTACTTGAAAATAAGTGGTTTGAAACGAAGCCCATGGAAAGTCACAGTCAATCTGGACCAAACAGATACTTGTAAACAAAATAAAAACCCCTGCTATACCATTTCTAAAGATTTAGTAACAGCGCCTGCAATCAAGCTGCCTGCTAATTGTGCCATGGTAAAGGTGAGTATCACGGATGAAAAAGGTTATGTGTCTATAGAACAAACTGCTACTTGCGCTAATCCATCTTTAACAGTTGCTGTGGGAATCTGTCGACTAGGGCGATGCACAAGTCCTTATTTTCACTCAGTCCTAATGACCGTTGAAATTTATGAATTCAAAGAGTATTGGGACGATCAATGCCAACATTTACAAAATAAAGCACAAGAAGGATTATGTCATATCACTGAACCATTAACCTGCACAGAGCCTAATCAAACGCGAGTTATTGGCGATGTTTCCTTTACGCGTTCTTGCTGGAAAGAGCGAGCAACCTATAGTTGTGGTAATGAGGGACAAAATACATGTGATGGTCTTATAAAAGAAGGCTGTGAGCAGACCGCTTCCAAATGCTTAAACGATGAATGCAAGACCTATCAGCAAACCTATCAATGTCCTATGAGTCAATGCACTGACAATCAGTTGATTTGTGGAGAGGACGCATTTTGTCTGGATGGGGATTGTGCAACACACGAATACAGCCCATCTAATGAAGCTGACTTTAAAAAAGCTATGTCCACCTTATCAGCAGTATCTGATGCTTCAAAAGATTTTGAAGGGAAATCCAACTTTATATTTAAAGGACAGAAACTTGAATGCTCTAATCTAATACTTGGTACTGGAAATTGCTGCAGGGATTCTGGCTGGGGTATTGATCTTAATCTTTTACATTGTAGTGATATGGAAAAGAAGTTGGGTAAGGCCCGCGAAAATAAACTGGTGGTTCCGACTGGTGAGTATTGTTTTAAACGACAAGACCTTCCTATTGGCTCAGTCTGTATTGAGCATCATGAAACCTTTTGTGTATTTCAATCCAAATTAGCTCGAGTAGTCCAAGAACAAGGGCGTCGTGATCAATTACATATAGGTTTTGGCGAGGGTCAATACTCTAATTGTCAGGGCATTACTCCTGAGCAAATGCAATTAATTCGCTTTGAATCCATTAATTTTTCTGAATTCTACAACGATATACAAAATAAACTTAAAAAACCTGATCAAGGACAAACAACCAGTGGAATAACTCAGCGCCTGGACCAATTTTATAATCAGGGAGATATCAATGGCTAAATGCTTGTTCATCTTCCTGCTTGTTTTCTGCCCTTATCTTTATGCTGATCAGCCTTATCTTAACGAGCATGAAGAAGGCTGGTATTGGCATAAAGATCCGAAAGCACTACCTGAGAAGAAAAAACAAGTAAGGCCCGCAGTTGTAAATCAACCTGCGAATCCTGACAAGACATGGAAACTAATTGGTGAACGGGTACAGCAAGCTCGCGCTCAAGCGATTTTAAATCCAAATCCTGAAAATATTGCCAGGGCTCGACGATTACAACGTTTGATTGTCGCACAGGCTAATCTTTTTTCTGAGAAATGGATGCTCGACCTCTTAATTAACCCAGATCAGGATGAAAGTCTTGTTAATCCAAGTGGAAGTGCCGCACGTGATATCTATAACCAACAAAACAGTCTGCAAAAGGAAAAGGCGATTGCCAAAATAAGCCAAACTTCAGGATTGGTTTATTTCTATAAGGCTGGAGAGCCTTTTAGTGAGCGTATGGCAGAAGTTGTAAATGCTTTTGCTAACAGTTACCACATGACAGTGATTCCAATTGCCATGTCGGATCATTTTTCCCCTGCGTTCCCTAATTCACGGGTAGATTCAGGCGAAGCGAATCAAATGGGTGTCAAACATATTCCTGCTGTCTTTGCGCTTAATCCCGTTTCTAAAACAACCATGCCAATCGCCTATGGACTAATAAGTCAGTCGGAGTTGAAGGAAAACATTCTAATGGCAACTAAAGCCTTTCAATCAGGAGAGTATCATGCGCAATAAAATCATAGTGCTATTGATGTTATTGTCCTCGTGTTTGTATGCAGGAAGTGCTGATATATCTCTTCATGCACTTTCCAAACAACAAGGGTTTTTCTTCTTTTACAGTTCTAGCTGCCCTCATTGTCAGCGCTTTGCACCGACCTTAAAACGTATTAGCCAACAATATGGTTTTAGCGTGGTGGCAATTTCAGTTGATGGTGGATTTTTGTCCTCCTTTCCAGATGCAGTAATGGATGAAGGACAAACTAAAATATTTCAAGTGAGTGTTTTTCCTTCTTTGTTTCTGGTTAATCCCAAGGATCAACTAGCAAGTCTGGTTACCGAAGGCGATATTGATGAGGGAGAGCTTATCAATCGCTTACTAAAAATTAGTCAGACGCATGATAAAGAGGTGGCTCTATGAAAAAAATTCTTCTGTCTTGTCTAATGATGAGCTCCATTGCTGTTCATGCTAACTCAATAGGAGATGATTTAACGGGTTACTTTAAAGCCCTCAATATGGGTGTGAATGTAACAGAGCCTCATGCCTACCAAGCACAGCGCGCTGGCTTTTATACAGGTGGTAATTTATACGCCAGAAACAGCGTGCGTAATCTTCAAATCATGCGTTTGAACTGGCCTAAAGTATCCGCAGGATGCGGTGGTATTGATGTTACTTTTGGCGGGTTCTCTCATATCAAAGGTAAGGAGTTTGTGGATTTCACAAAAAATATTTTGAACAATTCACAGGGACTTGCCTTTCAATTGGCATTAGAACAAGCAACACCACTTTTAGGTAATGTTGCGACTAAATTGCAAAACGTGGCCACCTGGGTAAATCAGGCTGGTATGAATTCTTGTCAGATGTCAGAAAGTGCTGTTCTTGGTTTGTGGCCTCGTACTCGCCAAGCACAACAACATGCCTGCCAATCCATTGGACAATCAAAGAATCTATTTTCAGACTGGGCGGAAGCGCGACAAGGTTGCGGTAAGGGTTCCAGTAATTACGATTACGACCGAGTAATTAATGAAAACAGCAGCAATGAGCAAGTAGTAGACAATACCAATGTGGCTTGGAATGCTCTAAAGAAAAACGGCTTATTTGCAAATGATACCGAATTAGCCCAACTCATGATGACTTTATCAGGCACTTTAATTATTACTCGTGATTCAGAAGGTGTACATGTCCTGCGCCTGGCTTCATTGGTGAGTAACAATAATTTGATAAGCGCTCTTTTACGTGGTGGAGAGGTGAAAGTTTATAAATGTGATGAGGTGGTGAAATGTTTACAACCCACTTTAACCAGCCAAACCATTGATGTAAGCCATGGTCTTGAATCAAAAGTTCGTGACTTAATCCTGGATATGGCCAGCAAGATTAAAGACAACATAGAGCAAAGTGATGCCGCTAAAGGATTAATTGAATCTACGCAATATCCAATCATGAAAATGGTCAGTGTTCAATTAGCCTTTATGAAAGACAGTGCAGTGATTGACACTACGCGTTATTCAGAAGCCATTGCCATTGATATCTTGTTTCAATATTTGAATGAAAACCTACAACTCATCAAACAGGCTGCAGGAACTTTGCAATATCCAGAAGCTATTATGAAAGAGTTTCAATCAGATCTCACTCAGGCCCGTCGTGATCTAACACAAATGGAAGGTACAGCACACCAGCGCATGAGTATGGCAATGCAAATGATTCAAGAAACCCAAACCATCGAGCAAATGCTTGTCGGAGAATTTTCATCAGAGCTCACTCAATCTTTGAGTTGGGCCAATCAATTGAGGTAAATGCCATGGCCGTAACAATGCAGATTTATACGATAACTGGTGGAGAATTGATTAAAGCATTTTATAACGCAACTGCTGCAATGTTTCGCTACGATGGAATACTAGGTATTTTTAGAACCGCACTGATTATTGGCGGGGTATGGACAGCAGGTCAATTTATAGTAAAGCGGGATCTGCGTAGTATGTTTTTATTCATATTTAAATATGCTTTTGTTATTGCCTTTATTTTAACCCCTACCTGTAATTTGCAAATCCACGATAGAACCGATCCACTTCGTGCCGATTTAACAGTGGATAACGTACCTTTAATATTGGGAGTAGTTGGGGGCTTGAGCAGTCAGTTAAGCGATAAAATAACACGAATGTTTGAGTTCTTCTTTCATTCACCTAACGATATGGATTACAGCCAGACCGGTATGATAATGGGTGCGAAACTCTTTTTATCAGCCAGCAACATTAAAATTACCGACCCCTTATTTAATGCGAACATGCAAAAATTCATGCAGCAATGTGTGTTCTATGATGTGATGTATGGTCGTTATGGTTTAAAAGAAATTAATCAAACCAAAGATATTTGGGAGTTAGTAAAATCTAATGCATCGGTAGCTCGTGGGTTTATTTACGATGGGCGATTTAAATCCTGTGCTGATGCAGCTACCTTATTGGATAGTGTCTGGAATAGCGTAATTGATGATGCTAAAGCCAAATATGCAGGCTTTGCTTTTGGCAATCATTCTGATGCCCTGGCTAATTTTGAAAAGTACTTGCCACAAACCTACAACCATTTAACTGCTATGTCCGCTGATGCAGCAGCTCTTATTCGTCAAAACATGATGGCCAATGCTATTCGAGATGGCGTGTTTTCCATGGGTGCACGAGTAAATTCTAAAGCAGCTATTGACAGTTTTTCAGCAAGTCGTGCGCAAGAAAAAATACCAGCAGCCCTGAGTAATATTGGACTAATGTCAGCTTACTGGTTGCCTATGTTACAAAGCCTATTATTTTGCGTTGTAATAGGCTGTTTTATTTTTGTTTTATTCTTTTTTCCTTTTCCTAGTGGAATTGCGTTTTTTCAATTTTACGTAACCCTGTATGTCTGGCTTGCCTTATGGGCACCGATGTTTACAGTCATTAATTACATCATGACTGTTTTGTCACAGTTTTCATTATCCTTTGCCTCAGCTGGAGTTACTACTCTGGCATATCAAACAGGCATGAATCAAGTTTATGAAAATATGGCGGCCTTAGGAGGATATTTAGTCCTGGCAACTACAACATTGAGTTATATGTTAATCAGTCGTCAGGTTGGTAGTTTAGTATCGGTTTCACAACAACCAACTGGTGTAGTTCAAAATGCGGCTTCTTCTGCGGCGGAAGAGGTACAGACAGGTAATTACAACTACGGCAATACCAGTTTTGCTAATCATCATGGATTTAATACCAGTGCTTATCATAATGATCAAAATGCAAGAATTGGTTTGGGAGGTATAGAAACCAGTCTTGAAGGTGGCTCCATTGCACGATTATCAAGAGATGGCAGTGAAACACTGACCATGGCTACCTCTACCTCTCATACGCCACTTAATATTCAATTAGGCGAAAGTACTCGTTCTGCATTTTCTGAATTATCAGACAGTGCTAAAAGTGCCGGATATAATAAATCCATTGCATCATCAGAACAATACGCTGCATCTCTTAGAAGTCTGGCGGAACTTGGTGAAACCCAACAACACAGTGAGCAAAGTGGTCAGGGACACCAAGTATCTACTTCGGCAGGCTTTAATAAGGCGGCATCCAGAATTTCTAACCTTATTGATACTTTTGCCCACGATCATAATATTTCACGTGACGAAGCTACAAAGGTTCTAAGTGCTGCAAGTGGTAATACTGGCTTAACTTTTGGATTAGGTACGGGGAACAGCATACCTGGTGCTAGACTTAATTTTGAAGTTGGAGGAAATCTCCGCAAGGAAAAGGACTGGTCTGAATCGCATCAAGATGCACGGTTAATGAATGAGGCGCGACGCTTTAGCGAGGAGAATCATTTTACCGATGTGGTTAATACTGCAAGACAAGCAACCAAAGACGATCATTTCCGCACATCAGATGATGCAAGTGCTCGACTGGCTAATAATTTTTCAGCAGGTTATGACAAGTCCATGCATTATAGAGACGAAGCGATGGCAAGTTTTTCTGTATCAGAAAACTATCATCGACAAGCTTCAATATCTAGTGAGCAAACTGCATCCATTAATCTTGATGCTCAAACAGGCTTTATTGATTGGTTATCTAATCATCGTGCGCCTAATAGTTCCGGCACCATTGGAATGCAGCAGGCAGAATGGCTAATTCGTCACGATCCTGAGTTAGCCCAGTCTTATGCGCGACAATTTGTTGCAGAAAAAACAGCACAGTCCGTACATCAATTCCAAAAAAATCATCCTATTAACGAAAATCAAGTGCACCATAAAAATGATGTCTTTAAAGGTCGTATTGCAGGCTCTGAGAATGTTGATCATGCCCTGGGTATATATACCAATACCTTTAATGATAAAGCAGAAAACATTAATGCGGGTCATATAAATAAAGACACGGTTGAAGCAGTTGATAAGGATTTTGATCGGTCTAGAAAAGAGATGTTCAATCAGGTAAACGGCATTGATCAGCAAGGCTCTCAGCTTAAGAAAGATGTAAAAACCGCTCAATCCAAAAAGGACGTTAAATAATGACTACCAAGAGCGTGAGCCGTAAGGATTTCCAGAAATATCCATACCACTACTACCTGACATTGGACGACCCGAGGCTGGGTTTATGCTCACAGAAGAATGATAGTTATTTGCACTATGGGTGGGTGAATCATAGGAAGAAAAACCTCTATTTGGCGATGAAGTATCAAAACCACCATTGTATCCAGAGACGATATAACCTAAGTGTAAGAGCATTAAGTGACGGACTAAACCAGCACCAACACAAAATCCAGCAAAAGGTACGGCAATTTGTAAAATCCAATCGGTGCAATAGAAAAATAAAGGACTGTTCTTGCTTGGAGATAAGCCAAAACACAGAAAGGCTGATGCAACGGCTAATAAACTTAAGACTCCGGCTCCAATTGATGCAAAACGAACTTGTTTTCGTTGATCGGGAGTCAGCTCATCTAGTGAGTCAATTGTTATATATCCCTTGTCGTTTTTTATCATGGAAGCATCTCCTTTTTATTAATTGTAGCTTGATATTTACTTTTTTTCACCAATTCGGAGGTAATTATGTCTTTAAATCCGACAAAACTATTCATTAGAGGCGGTCAAACACTATTGCATAACGTACGCATGTTTACCCAAGTAGGGAAACAAGTGAGTATTGCCATGTTAATTGTATTTTTATTGGTCTCTGTGGTTGCTCTTTATTTTAATACTAGTGATTACCAACGGTATATGGGTCAGCAATGGTTAAAGGCACAAGCACTTAGCTTGATTCAAAGTAAAGCCAAACAAGTGGTTAAAATGCCAACAGGTGAATCTTACCCAGTGTATTCAGCGCAAATTGTAAAGGCACCCATGGTCATTTCTTATATAAGTCAATTAAAAATAGCTTTTTTTATGAGCATGATGGAGGCCTTATTTACTTGTGTAGGTGTGTTGGTACTTATTGTTAAATGGCTGCAAAAAAGAGGCGAGAATCAAAGTAAGTCGAAGATTATTCGTGGTAGCGAGTTGGTTGAAGAAGAAGTCTTACAAAAAACCATTAAGAAAAATAGTAAGCTCTCCCCTTATAAGATTGGGAGGGTCTCACTTCCTTTTGGTTCTGAAACCCAGCATATACAAATAGTAGGGACAACGGGCTCAGGGAAAACGGTAGCAATTCGCAACCTATTAACAACAATACGCGATAGGGGAGAGCGTGCGATTATTTATGATAAAGGGGGAACTTATTTATCCCGATTTTATCGAGAGCATCAGGATGTTATTTTAAATCCCCTAGATACTAGAGGACATTCCTGGAATGTTTGGGCAGAGTGTGAAGATAAGGCGGATCTGGAAGCGCTTGCTGAAGCCATTATGCCAATGCCTATTAACAACACTATGGATCCTTTCTGGATCAAAGCAGCTCGAATGATTTTCGTATCGACGGCGAATGAACTAAAAAATGACCCCAACCGATCCAATCTGATGTTATTACAATACCTGCTTACTGCGGACTTAGGCCGCATACATCACTTATTACGTCATACTGAATCAGAATCTTTGGTATCAGATAAGGTTCAAAAAACCGCATTAAACGTAAAAACTGTTATGGCTACCTATTTAAAATCTTTGTTGTATTTAAGAGATGATGGGGACATCTTTTCTATTCGTGACTGGATTTTAAATGATAAAAGCAATTCTTGTTTATTTGTTAGTTCCGATGGCCGCAAACATCCAACCATTAGACCTTTAATATCTGCATGGATAAATACTGCTACTAAAGAACTTTTGAGTTTAGCACCCGATGATAATCGCCGAGTTTGGTTTATTTTAGATGAGCTTGCTACCTTGCATGCTTTACCCTTTTTAGCCGCAGTTAAATCAGAAAGCCGTAAATTTGGTGGTTGTTTCTTATTAGGACATCATGGTGCATCTCAGTTGCGTACTATCTATGGTAACGATGGTGCTGCTTCATTATCCAATTTGTGTTCAACTCGATTGTTCCTGCGCTTACCGGAACATACCGATGCAGAACACGCCTCGCGTAATATCGGTACTTATGAAGTTGAAGAAGCGAACGAATCCATTAGCTATGGTGCAAATACCATGCGCGACGGGATTTCGGTCTCACGCCACATTAAGGAAAAGCAATTGGTTCTCCCCACTCAAATTCAGGTGGTCAATGACTTACAAGGGTACTTACGTGTCAAAGGGGAATTTCCTGCCGCAAAAATAAAGTTAAATTATGTTGATTACCCTGTTATTCATGAAGAGTTTATTCAGCGTGAAGTTGATCCAGATCCGCTACGACAAAAAATAGAAAAACTAGTAGATACCTATAGTGATCCATTGTTGGCAGCTTCTCACGATGATGCACTCGAGGCAGCAACAGCGCCTAAAACAGAATTAGTTAAACCAGAAATCAAAGAAAAAGAGAATGTCGAATTTTTATAAACTCGCGAGGTATCTATGTTAAGTATTCAACCATTAAACAGTGCCGAAGGAGCGGCATCTTATTATCATGATGTTGTCAATTATTATGCGAACGATTCGAAAAGTGTGCGGTGGTTAGGCGAGGGCGCCAAAGTACTGGGTATCCACGGACAACCTGTGGAGAAAGAACAAATGCTAGCTCTTCTTAAGGGCAACTTGCCAGATGGTACACAACTAGGTCGAATCGATAAAGACGGTATACACCATAGACCTGGTTTTGATATGACGCTTAGTGCACCAAAGTCATTTTCTATTTTATTAGAGACTGGAGCCGATCCAAGATTAGCCCAAGTGCTTGATGATACAGTTGATTGGTTTGTAGGAGAGATGGAAAAAGAATTTGCTCAAACTCGTAAAACTATAGACGGGAAAATCGAATATATAGATACCGATAATTTTGTAGTTTCGGCTTTTAGACAACCGAACTCAAGAGCAAATGATCCACAATCTCATGTGCATTTGGTAGTGCAAAACATGACCTATTCTGATGGGAAGTGGCGATCCTTGGCCAGTGATATGGAAGGTAAAAAGGGTGTTGTAGAACAAATAATGAAACACCATATTTATGGAGGTCTTAAGTTTAGAAACAAGCTTGCCAATGCTACCAAAGAAATAGGCTATAAATTGCAATCCGATGGGGAAGGTTTATGGGAGATTTCTGGGGTCCCGAATAACGTGCTTACTCATTTTTCTAAACGTCGCGAAGCTATTGAGGCAGTATTGGATGAAAAAGGGTGGGCTGGCGCTAAAGCATCTTCAATTGCGGCTCAAAAAACAAAAATTGACAAAGAGATTCTCGATGTGGACCAGTGGAGAGAGACTATTACCAATGAATCAAAAGAAATGGGTTTTAATCCGCATGATTTTGTTGCATCAATTGGTAAAGCAGAACAGTTTAGCTTGCATCAACTTAAAGAATTAACATTGGATTGCTTTTATGGTAAAGAGCCCCGGCAGATGAATAAGGCCAAAGACGCAGTCTATGTTGCTATTGAATCAGTAAGTCAACAACAGGCCGTATTTAATATGAAGGATCTTAAAAAAGAGGCGCTGAAATTCAGTATTGCAAGTAGTCATAGTATTGATGAAGGGTTGATTAATAAAGCTATTGAAGAACAAATAAAAGAACAGAATTTATATCACGCGGTTCATCCGTACACTCAAAAATCGCTCTTAACTACACCTTGGCAATTAACTCTAGAGACAGAAACTGTTGCGAGAATTGAAGAGGGTAAAAAAGCGATAGAGCACATATGTACTACTCAAAACGTTAGGGATTTTATAAAAAATAAAGAAGATGAAATGCAGTTTACTCTATCATCCTCCCAGAAAAAGGCCATGATGAGTTTTTTGACAAGTAAAGATCGTTTCATTGCTATTCAAGGCTATGCAGGAACAGGGAAAACCACAATGCTAAACCTTACTCAAGAACTCGCAATATCTCATGGCTACACCATTCGGGGTATCACAGCTGGCTCTTCAGCAGCAAATGAGCTTTCTATTAAGGGAGGAATTAATGCCACTACTTTTGCCCGTGAATTGGGACGTCTTCAAAATGAAAAGCAAGATTTAAGCAAAACCATTTTTGTGGTTGATGAAGCCTCTATGTTGTCCAATCCTCAAGGCCATAAAATAATTAAATTAGTAGAACAATTTAATACCCAATTAAAGATTATTGGTGATAAGGCACAACTCCCATCTCCATCGAGTGGAAATTTCTTTTCAGTAATACAAGATTATGGCATTCATACCGTTCAAATGACTGATAATTTACGTCAGAAAGATGCCAAATTAAAAGAAGCAGCATTGCATGCTGGTTATGGTGAAATTTATGATGCAGTAGAAAAATTAAGTCAAATTCATACTGCCCCAAGCTATCAAGAGCGCATTGAAAAACTAACGGAGCATTGGGTTAGTTTAACACCTGATCAGCGAGAGAATACCCTTTGTTTTGCCCCTACGCATAAAAACCGCAATGATATAACGTTATTAATGCGCGAATCCCTACGAAAGGAGGGGGCTTTGCTTGGGACAGAACACCAGCATTCTGTTTTGAAAGAAAGAAACATGACTGCAATTAAGTTAAGAAATGCTATTTATTACACTGAGCATGATGTGCTTCGTTTCAATACTAATAACCCTCAGTATCATATTAAAGCAGGGGATTATTTGACTATTGGCTCTATGTCAGAAGACCATAAACGAAAGAATGCATTACCATTGATTCGCTCTGATGGTAGTTCTCTTACATTCAAACTTTCATCCCTACCCAAATTCAAAACCTCTAATAAAGATTTAGAACGACCTATAGAAGTATACTCCAAGCATCAATTGGGGCTAGCAGAAGGTGATAGGATTCAATGGAAGCGCAATAGTGAGCCTTATGGAATTAGAAATTCTGAGCTGGGTACAATCAAGGCTATCACCTCAGAATCAATTGAGATTTCTAATGACAATGACACAAGCATACTATTGAGTCGTGATGCAAAGGAATTAAAACACCTAGATCATGGTTATGTACTAACTACCTATGCTTCTCAGGGAAAGGATAAAAAATATGGGCTTGGCTTGATAGAGAGCTACAATCGTTTTTCAACCACGATTCAAAATTTTTACGTAGAAATTACTCGTGCGATTGAATCAATGACAGTAGTTACTGATGATAAAGATCTTTTGGTAAAAGGAATTACTCTGAATAATTCCGAAAAATATTCCGCTTTAGAAATGACGTCAGCCACCCAGCTCAAGGCCCATCAGGAGCGTTTTGGTCAGGAAAAGAACCAAGTCAATTTATACGAGGTAATTGAGAAAAAGTTAACCAAAGAGGAAGAATGGAATAAGTTAAATCAGACGATTGAGAGTTATAACCAATCCAAACAAAAAAATCATACTCCATCATCTGCCAAATTAGCCTACTCAATAGTCCAAGACTCCAAGCTATACTGGTTAGCAAGGGAGAAGTTGGCATTTAAATCTACAACCTATCGTAATGATGCCTTGCGCTATACGACTAGCAAATTGTTTCATTCTTTGAATAAGGAAGAGCAACAGCATTTAGAAACGGTAAAGCAATACGCCTCTTTAGATTACAAGGTAGAAAAATCATTAGAGCAAGTTAAAGGAAAGGAGCTTTCAAAACAGACGCTAGAAGAACAAAGTGTTTACAAGTTAATTTTATCACGTAATAAATTGGCTGCCAAAATTAATAACCAGCTAGAATCTTATATGCCTTTTCTCAAGCACTTTTCTATAGGCACACTTAATCGGATAGGTTTATTACAACATGAGTATAGAGAAGGTGAAAAAAAGGCTCAGGTAAGCTTAGAGCGGTTGATTCAACAAGGATTAAATGGTGGTAAGGGTTTTATTGTCGAAGAAATACAACAAAAACTGGAGAAAACACTAAATAACACCTGTTCTCAAAATAAACCCAATATAAAAAAGGAAATCGAATCTAGCGACTTAAGAATAAAAAACAGCATACGATACGTTAAGGATCTTTGGGAAAACGGAGTTTCAATTAAAGATACCATAGCAGAAAAATACCTTAGAGAGCACTGTGGAATAAAAAATATTAAGCATATCCATGCAAAATTTTTAACCACTGACAAAGCGATTATCTTCGCAGCAAGAAACGCTAAAGGAAAGCTAACGGGCATCCAGGGTATTTACCTTGATCCCAATACAGGAAAAATAGACCCTTCTTTGCCTGATCCCAAATTTACCAAAGGTATAGTCAATGGCAGCGCTACGTTAATTCAAAGAGGTATGCGCGGTTCAGATTTGTACATTAGTCCTAGCCCAGAAGTTGCAGCAACAATAGCCAATAATGATCCCAAAGCTATCATATACACTGTATTCAAGCCCTCTGATCTAATGAACCAGATTGAGGTATATAAAAAATATGCCCCTAAAGAGGTAATTCTTGCTTCTATTGAAATGCCTAAAAGACAATTAGAAAAAGCCATAAATCAATTTCAGAAAATCAATATTCCGTCGAAAGCAATATTGCAGGATGATCTGTCAGCTCAAATGCAGTTAGTCAAGCCAGTCTATGCAAATAACAATTTTCCTTTATCTTTCATCCATGCCAATCTAAATACAAGCAAACCCTTGGCAATTACTAACAAAAATACTGAATTTGTTGCAAAAACACCTACTCAACTTATTCCCAAAAAGGAATTGGAAATAGAGCTATGAATGTTTACACAGATTTTAATTTATTAAATTTGTTCAAAGTTTCCTGAGTGATACTAGCAATTTTATCTTGATTAAAATCAAATTTTTCAATTGCTAATTCTTTAATGATTCCATTTATTTGAATGATCAACTTTTGGCAATACTCTTCTAATTCATTACTTTTATTTTGTTCTTGTTGGTTTTTTAGCAACATGATCCCAATCTCTACTAATTTGGTTACTGTAAAGGATATTGAGTCTTTTTCTTTTTCGGCAATTTCGAGAACTTGCTTATGAATGTTATCAGGTAATGAAATAGTCATTCGAGCCATAGGTCACCTCTATGATGCAATAGTATTGGAATTGTATTGATGCATCCATGCATACTTTTTATATATAAATTAGATCATATTAATTTATTATTTTCAAGTGGTTATGATACTGAGTATGCAGAAGTGCATACTTTAAAAAGAAGAGTGATGCATAAATGCATACTGATTTTTCGCAGTTTTTATTTTTATTATGACTTTTTTAGTATTTAGCATGTCATTTTTATATAATATTCATAATAAATACAGTAAGTTACACAATTTTCAGCATCGCTGCGAAAGGTGTGCTTGTTTCTTGATTACTGATTTTATGCAGGTTGTTTCCTTGGATATTTCATCTGTTTAATTGTATTTTTATGAAGCGCATTTTGGTTTTTGTTGCGCGCTTGTGACATCATTGGTGTTAAGTGATTGCTTTGTTTTTTTTCTAGAGAGGGTTACTCAATATTACAGCGGAAGAATTAAAAAGATTATCAAGTTCATGAATTGTTACCAGCTTCTCAAATTCTTCCGCGTTGAACCAATTTTTGATAATGTTCGCCAAGAACGGTTAGTTTACATGATTTGCTTTCCATTGCTGCGTAATACATATGACTAGAATATACAGGAACCACAAGGTTTACCCGATTATATTTTTGAAGAATTGTAAATTTTTGTACATTCTCTGGAATTTGGTTAGGACTGGTTGGTTCAAAAGAAGGATCAAGCTGAAATTCATGCCCTGGTATGGGAAAAAGGGTAGTAATAAGTCGAAGATCGCTTAAATCAATGGCTGATTGCACTTTTTTTAAAGAAACAAAATTTTGTACATTGGTTTTGAAAACTGGACGTTGCTCCCATGGGCCAAGGGACTGATCAATATGAGCGTATATACTACCAGGAGTTACATCCCCAACTAAATTTCCCGCACTACCATTAAGAGCATCAACAAATAGGGTTGTAAAAATACCGGAACCATCTTTTTCCGTAGCATATTGTTCTGCGGTCGATGCCGATAGAATTGTTATACCTTCTGCTAATTCGCTAATGGGTGTAGTTGTTGATGCTCCTGCTATTCCAGAGTGACAACAATCGAGTATAATAATTTTATTTCTAGCCTTCGAAGTATTGGCCATGTTAAGAACTTCATTCAGAGGAATACCATCATCTCCAGTCTCGCAATCGGAAGGAAGAAGATAACCGCCATTTGCATCAAGGTGGGCATGTCCAGCAAAATAGAAAAGCGCTATATCTGCATCGCCTGCAAATAATTCACGAATTTGATCTTTCAGTATTATTCGTGAAATAATCTCTGTAGGCTCAGTCCCGTTGAGTATTTTGATTCCAAAATTAAGAGTTCCATCGCTGTTTCTTTCCAGAGCATTCTTTATTGAATAAGCATCATTAACACATCCATGTAAAGGAGCAATATTAGTGTAGTAGTTGATTCCAACAATCAAAGCCTTCCGCATCTTATTCTCCTTTAATGGCATTTATAATACTGGAGGAATTCCATTTCACTATTTTAGTGGCAGCATTCTTTACAACAGCTGACGTTTTATCAGATCCCCATGGTTCTATTGCGATAATACGTTTTCCAAGTTTTTGCGCCATTATAATTTCGATATTAATCCACTTACTGTATGTGGCATACACCCCGGCAAGAATAACCACACAAGAGCAAAGCTTCATTTTAGTTTCAATTGCGGTGCGTAATGCTAAATCTGATGGAACATTATGTATGGGATTATCTTGGGGGACGCTATAATTTTTGTAATTGAAGGAACCTGAAGAAATTTGGTTATCCAAAAGTTTAATTATTTTTTCGTAGGCATCACTGTAACCCCAGCTGTGACTTATAAAAAGGTGATAGATCTGCATTCTTTACCCACTTCAAGAAGATATTTAATAGCCATGCATATTGGGGCTTTTAAAATAAATTCAACTGATTTTAATTTTTTATTTCACAACTATGCTTTGTGGGAGTTAAAATAGGTCACACAGCTTGATAATATTTAGCGGTTCCAAAGAAAATGTTTTAAATACATCCTTATTGCTTTTCTGAAATACATTTTACGGATTTAGCAATATCTGAATATACGGAATAAGTTGGTTCGCATTTAATTGCATCAAGTCCAATAAAGCTTGTCGATGAAAAATTTTTCCCATTATTTTTGTTAAAGTCACAGATAACCTTTATAGGATCACTAAATTTATTTATTAATTCTCTAAATGAGCCCCAGTCAAATATAATTTTTTCATTTGGTGAAATGCAGGCAATGCCATTCGTAAATATTTTTTTAGCATTAATTTGATTTTCTAATTTTGGAAAAGGGATCTCTTGAGAAAGATTGAATTGAAGATTATACGCAATACCAGTACCGATATTTTGTATTATTAAAAGTAACTGATCTTCTCTATGCACATCACGTGCTACAGTAAAAGTGATATATGGATCACTTTGTGAATCCAACATTGATTCTGTCAATCGTAAATATTTATGATTAAAATATGCCAAAATGATTGTTGTCAGAGTAGTAACAACAGCAGTAATTGATAAAATGCAGTTTGAAATGCCGTTCTCCATTTAAATTTCCTTATAACCAAAATATTACTTAATATAGTTTCAGTGATTGTAATAAACAAATCTATATTTTTGTGTATTTTATTAGTTTGATCTCATTCAGACGCTAGCGCTTATCAAATAAATTACTTATTCATCAAGCCCATGTTGCGCTTAGCGTTTCAGCCTGTTTTAAAACCAATTCTACCGCTGCATCCTGCTGATCTGGTGGGTACTTATATTTTCGCAAAATGCGTTTAACCATCAATCGTAATTTAGCACGCACACTATCACGAACAGACCAATCTACCGTTACACTCTTGCGAAGATTTTCTGTAAGCTCATGAGCTATTTTTTTGAGTATTTCATCGCCTAATTCTTTAACAGAGGCTTCATTATTAGCCAACGCGTCGTAGAACGCTAACTCATCTTCATTGAGACCGACTGATTCCCCACGCTGAACTGCCTCTTTGAATTTTTTTGCCATCTCACATAGCTCTTCCATTACTTGCGCAGTTTCAATCGCACGGTTTTGGTAACGTTTGATGGTATTAATCAATAATTCTGAGAATTTTTTCTCTTGCACAACATTGGTAGCAAAACGGGATTTAATTTCACCTTCAAGCAAGCGTTCTAATAACTCTACGGCTAAATTTCTTTCAGGCAGGTTTCGTACCTCGGCTAAAAATTCTTCATCGAGGATACCGATGTCAGGTTTATCTAAACCAACCGCATCAAAAATATCAACTACCTCAGTTGATACAACAGCGGAGCTTATGATTTGCCGAATAGCAAGTTCGCGTTCCTCATCCGTGCGTTTTTTAGCGGTAATATCACGTTTGGTTAGTATCACTTTGAGCGCTTGCATAAAAGCTACTTCTTCTCGAACTGCTTTTGCTTCATCTAGAGTGCAACAAAGGGAAAAAGCTTTAGACATTGCAAGGGCTGTGTCTGCAAATCGCTTTTTACCATCCGGGGTTTCTAAAATATGGTTTGCCGCTTTCGCCAGCAAGCTGTGTCCGCTAGTAAGAAAATTACTGTAATCAAATCCGTGTAGTATCCCACGCAAGATATCGAGTTTTTCTTCTAATAATGCATAGGCTTCATGCGCGTCAACAGTAGGCCTGCCACGTCCATGACTTGCCGTATATTCTTTTAAAGCTTTCTTTAAATCATTAGCAATACCAATATAATCGACTACCAATCCGCCTTGCTTATCACTAAATACGCGGTTTACTCTCGCGATGGCCTGCATGAGGTTATGACCTTTCATGGGCTTATCAACATACAGAGTATGTGCACAAGGTACGTCAAAACCAGTCAGCCACATATCGCGCACAATCACCAACCGAAGTTTATCATTCGGGTTTTTAAAACGTATTTCTAGATCTTTTCGTATTTGTTTAGAGTAAATGTGAGGACGCAATAAAGGTTTATCACTGGCAGAGCCAGTCATTACTACTTTAATTACCCCTTTTGCAGGGTCTTCGCTATGCCAATTGGGACGTAAAGCGATGATTGCGTTATAGAGGTGCACACAAATATCACGGCTCATACCTACAATCATGGCTTTTCCAAATTGTGCTTTACTACGCTCTTCATAATGGGCTACCAGATCAGCAGCTACTTGCTTAATACGAGGTTCCGCGCCTACTACTTTTTCTAATGCTGCCCAGCGTGATTTAAGTTTAGCTTGCTCGGTGTCTTCTTCGTCTTCTGCCAGCTCATCAACGTCATCGTCAAGCGTCAGGATTTTCTGCTCTTTAAGCGATAATTTGGCAAGACGTGATTCATAATAGATAGCGACTGTTGCACCATCTTCCTTTGCTTGTTGCATATCATAGACGTGGATGTAATCACCAAATACAGAGCGTGTATCTCGGTCTTCCGACGAGACAGGGGTACCAGTAAAAGCAACAAACGTGGCATTAGGTAATGCGTCACGTAAATGTTGCGCGTAGCCCACAGTATATTTTTCCTGACCTTGTTTACCCTTAAGCTCAGCCGAAAAACCATACTGAGTACGGTGTGCTTCATCAGCAATTACAACTATGTTGCGCCTGTCTGATAATACAGGGAAACTATCTTCATCTTCCCCAGTCATAAATTTCTGGATGGTGGCAAATATTATGCCGCCAGACGGGCGGTTATTTAATTTGGTGCGTAAATCCTGGCGATTTTCTGCTTGTACAGGCTCTTCACGTAATAAGTCCTGGGCAAGGGAAAAGACACCAAATAATTGTCCATCCAAATCATTACGATCAGTGATGACCACTATGGTTGGGTTTTCCATTGCTATCTCGCGCATGACGCGTGCGGCAAAACAGGTCATAGTTATGCTTTTACCACTACCTTGTGTGTGCCAGACAACACCACCTTTTCTGTTTCCCTCGGGACAGGAAGCCATGATTACTTGTTGGATAGCGGCGCGAACGGCGTGGAACTGGTGATATCCTGCAATTTTTTTAATAAGCGTACCATCATCTTCAAATAAGACGAAAAATCTCAAGTAATCCAGAAAATACGCTGGATTCAATATGCCACGGGTTAATGTTTCAAGCTCGCCAAATTGTCCTAGCGGATCAAGTGTAACTCCATCAATTGTACGCCATGACATAAAGCGCTCAGCATTCGCAGAAATTGATCCCATGCGTGCTTCGGTACCATCCGATATAATCAAAATTTCGTTGTATTGAAAAATATCGGGTATTTGCTCTTTGTAGGTTTGTATTTGGTTAAATGCTTTCCAAATATCGGCGTTTTTATCGGCTGGGTTTTTTAATTCAATTAATACTAATGGCAGGCCGTTTATAAAAAGGATAATGTCCGGTCTGCGTATTTGTTTTTCACCTTTGATTGAAAATTGATTGATGGTTAACCATTCATTGTTTGATGGCGTTTCAAAATCGATTAAACGTACAAAATCACCTCGAGTTTCACCGTCTTTCTGATACTCCACAGGAATGCCATTGACTAGGAAGTGATGAAAGCGACGATTAGCTGATAATAGAGTTGGTGTGTTTAAATCACGTACTTGTTGTAAGGCATTTTCTCGAGCGGCTGGTGGTATTTCAGGGTTTAGTTGGTTGATAGCCCTTCGCAAACGTTCTATTAGCAATATGTCTTGGTAATTGCTGCGTTCTGATGCCTCGCCATCACAGGCAATCGTTGGACCATAAATATGGGTATAACCGATTTCAGTTAGCCAGGTTAGCATCTCTTGTTCGAGTCTATCTTCAGTCATTAAGAATCTCTTTTCTCAAGCGCGGATAAGTACGCAAATAAATTTGGGAAATTGTGCTTTATCACATTCATAAATTCTGTATCATTTTTGTATCGATAACCCACTTCTTTTTCCCATACATGATTGGTTGTATTCAAAATACTTTTAATTGATTCTTTATCAATATAGAGCAATTGTTGTACCGAAGATAACCCAGCACTATTTTTAGTTTTGATAGAAAGATTTTTTAGAGCAAACTCACAAGAGTCTGCGTAATCTATCCCACAATAATAAACAGCAGGTTTATCAGAGAAAATTTCATAAATCTGATGAGCTAAATCTCTTTGATAAACATCTAAAATATCTTGATCAATGTTTTCTATGATCTTTTTTTCTAGTACAATTAATTTGTCGGCCATAGCGGCAGCTGATATCCAACTCACACGCCGGGTAGGGGTATCTGATTTAAGTCGTTTTAAAATCATTTCTGATGTTTGTTTATAACTCTCCAGATAAAAATTAGAGCTTTTTTTACTATCCTCTAAAGTATTTCGATATGCTTGATAAGTAAGAGTTGCAAGAGCAATCAAAACTAACGCCAAGGTGCATATGCCATCCAATGGCACCCAGCCACTGACATTTTCCTTAGAATTTAAATTAGATTCACTCATGCCAGCAAAGCTTTTGCTTAACGCAGCATTAAATTTTTCTCCAGTGGTGGCCTTGCTTCCAATTATACTTGCTGGGGCTCCATGACTAAAATAAGATGCCAATCCATAAACAGTTATAAATCCAGCTATAAGAAAAAAAAACAGTGTTAACAGAAACAACGGACTCTTTAAAGACTTCATAAAACACTCTCCATGTCTTCTACCTCGGATAAACTTAACTGACCTGAAATTAGGCGAGGTAATAATAAGTCGCGTACATTAGATAAGATATTAACTAGCTCATTATGTTTCTTAATTTTAGCCATTATGGGAAAAAGAGTGGATTCAAATTTGTTGATAATTACCTCATTTGGATAAACAATGGAAACACTTGCAAACGTATCACGAGTAATCGTGTTAAAGACTGACCCATGTCCATTCTGTTTTAGTGAATCCACTAAATGGTGGGTATTATAGAAAGTAAAAAATGAGTCGTTTGCTTTGCCTACTAGACCGTAGCATGATTGATTCATGGTCATTGCTTTACCAACCAGTGCTAACCGACCGACTGTTCCGCGTGCTGAAATAATCGTTGTACCTTCTGAAAGTAATTTAGTTGATGAGTTTTTAATTGCTAGCCCTGTGATATGTTTTTCAGTATCCATTACAAATACGTCTGTTTTTATAGGGGCATCTACTACAGAAAACCAAGGGATATCCCCGTTCCAATATTCAGGTACAGATGTTTTTGGAGTACCTCCACCTATCACATGGATTGTGTCTAAAAACGAAGATACACTCCATTCCTTTGGCACTAATCCCAAAGCACTCATATCAAAACTATCAGGAAAAAGTGCTGCTGTTTCTGCATCCATTCCTTCAGGTTCACGGCCTTCTGCTTTTGCGTGGACGGGGTCGAAATCGATAAACCATGATTTGAAAAGAGCTTGGGCTAGCGATTCGAGTGTATTATTGGTTTCTCGAAGAAGTGAAATACGATCATCTAAGCTACTTAGAATATCTGCTATGTTTTGCTGTATTTTTATTGGTGGGCAAGGTACCTTAAACTCTTCGATCATTCCCTTCGTCAAAGCATTTCTAGTAGCTCCAGCAGCAGCCAAAGCAAGCATTAAATTTTGTTGATAAGCAGAAGCCAAAAAATAGCGTAAAAAACGACTATCAAAAATTTCAGGCATTGGACGAATGATAGCTACATGTTGATTTACACGCGCGGGTATATATTTGAAAGGAGCCACACATACTCTTGCCACAGAGTCACCGGTAATATTCAAGAGAATATCCCCTGCATCAACTTTAACATTATTCAACTTCTTAGCCTGGACTTCATCAATAAACGCAAGTCCAGAAGAAGAAAAGCCATTATTATGCACATTTTGACTGCGAATTAAGCTGATGGGCCCATTGTCATGATAGCTTTCTTTGCCACCTTTTGGCGTAGCTCCACTTCCAATTTTTATACAATAATCACCTAATCGCTTCCATGACCATACAAAGCTCATAATCTTCCTCCTTTTTGATCCGACTCAAGAAGAATTGAATTAGGTAAATTACTATTCAGATCAACCTTAATTTTCCCATGACTTGGTAACCTCTGCTTCAAAATTATCTCTGAGTAGCGCCAAGTTAATTGTTTTCTTATTTGTTTTTTGATATTAATTATCACTTGCTTCCCCGCCAAATTCCGCTTCGATTTCTTCTATAGTAGGCAAGCTAGATTTAAGTTCTTCTGGTAAAGATTGAGTAATTTGATACTCCGATACCCCAATGGGTTTGTTAACATCACTGAGTGCATATTCAACAACTAATTTATCATGACTTTTGCAGAGCAGAAGGCCAATGGTAGGTTCGTCCCCTTCACGTCGCAATTGAGCATCCACTGCTTTGATATAAAAATTTAACTTCCCAACATGCTCAGGTTCAAAATCTACATTTTTTAATTCGACAACCAGATAACAGTGAAGCCGGGTGTGATAGAACAATAAGTCTATAAAAAATTCACGCTCACCTACCTGGAGAGGTACTTGTCTGCCTATGTAGGCAAAGCCCGCGCCGAGTTCTAAAAGAAATTGGGTAATGTGTTCAATCAATCCTTGCTCTAGATCTCTTTCATCATAGCCTTTGGTTAGACTTAAGAAATCAAAGACATAAGGGTCTTTCAAGGTTTGATGCGCTAAATCTGACTGGGGAGATGGAAGCGCTTTAGTGAAGTTAGATAGCGCTTTTCCTTCACGTTGCCAGAGATTACTTTCAATTTGATGCGTTAAAACGCTTCGACTCCAGCCATACTCTATTGTATTTCTAATGTAATAAAGCCCTTCATCAGCATTTTTGCATTTATTAATAATGACTTGATTATGGCCCCAGGGGATTTGGGTTAATTCGGCAACAGCTTGTTGCCAATTTGCAGATCTCTCAATCCAGAATTGCACCCACTGACGAATAAGCCGAAGATTTCGCTCTGAAAATCCTTTCATATCAGGAAATTCGCTCATCAAATCTTGGCTTAATTGCTTGAGAAGTCCTTCACCCCAAGCCGTAATTTTCTGCTTCTCGAGAATATCTGTTCCAAGCTCCCAATAAAACATTAATAGCTGCTGATTAACGGTAACAGCGGCTTTAATCTGGGCTTGCTTTAACTTGGATCTTAAATCAGTAATCCTTTTTTTGTACTCAACATTATGAGCAATATTCTTCTGTTCA
>JBAZRP010000015.1:0-41766 GCA_041662885.1 Legionella sp. | reverse complement strand
GATTAAGTCACCGAGTTCTTTTCTTAACTGTACTAAAACAGGTTCTGTAGCAGGCATAAGACCATGCCAAACTCTAAAAGCTTGCGCTGCTTGTTCCACTAACATACCTAAACCATCACGCGCCTTACAACCCTGGCTCTTCGCAAAGGCAACAAAGGCAGTGGGCTTATGTGCATGATATGCCAAATCATAACAAAATGGTTTAATGGCAAAACAATGCTCGGGAATAGTCACTAATGTGCCATCTAAACTGGCCGAAGTAGCATTAATTATTAGCTCGAAAGTACCCGTTAGCTGTGATAAATCAGCACAAATAATCTGCGGGAAATCCAAACGTAAGGCTTCTGCTTTTGCTCTAGTTCGGTTTGCTACCACTATTGAAGCTGGTTTTTCAGCAAGTAAAGGGCCAAGTATTCCGCGTACCGCACCCCCGGCTCCTAAAATTAAAATATTTTTATCCGTCACATTAATTGCAGAAGACAAATCGCGAATTAGGCCAATGCCATCGGTATTTTCAGCGTTTATTTGTCCTTGTTTTATCCATAAAGTATTAGCGGCCCCTGCTTGTAGGCAGAGATTTGAATGCTCTGTGGCTAGAGCAAAAGCTCTTTCTTTGAAAGGTAGTGTTATATTAAGACCGGCACCTGCTGCGGCAAAAAAATCACGAACTTGCTGTTCAAAATTGATTTCATCACCCAGGATTTTTTCATAAGTTAGCTCAATCTTCATTTGTTGGGCAAACAATTGATGAATAATAGGCGACAAACTATGCGCTATGGGCTTACCTATAACTGCAAAACGGTGACGGGTCATATGATCTCGTAATTTGTGTAGGTTGGGCCTTGGCCCAACCTACAATTCTAATGAGTGTTTATGATGAAATATGTAAATCAATCACAGCAAACTCTTATCCACCAGCTCCCTAAGATCACGCGATAATTCATGTTGTGCGAGTTCTTGTAATTGATGTCGCATTAATTTTTGTCGTGAACTATCAAATTTTTGCCAACGGGTAAAAGGTGTCGCCAAACGGGCTGCTATTTGTGGATTTATTGCATCCAAACCAACCAGCATCTGTTTTAAAAACTCATAACCCGAACCATCAAGTGCATGAAAATTACGCGGGTTACCCATGAAAAACGCGCCTAATAAGGCTCGAACTTTATTAGGATTTTTCATACTGAACTTCGGATGCTGCAATAAAGTCTGAACATGCTGCAATGTCTGCGTTGATTCACTACTTGCTTGAATGGCAAACCATTTATCCAGTACCAATTCATCATGAGACCATTGTTGGTAAAACGTCTCTATTGCCCTATCCCGCACCGAAGCATTAGAACAATTCACCAATAAGCCAAAACTGGCGATTTGATCCGTCATAGTTTTAGCTGCTGCAAACTGCTCCTGGCATAATGGCAAAGCTTCTGTCTCATTTGATTTCATCAATAACCACAAACACAGGTTGCGCAATTTTCTACGACCGTATGCTGGACCATTCATGCTGTGATCTTCTTCCTGCCACAATTGTTGGTATACTTTCCTTAATTCTTGCTGCATATGCAAACCCAATTGAGCACGGTAAAAATCACGCACCGCTTCTAAAGCCACCGGATCAACTAATTTCAAAGTAGCGGCCACTTCCTCAAACCCCGGTGGCGTCAATAATTCAGCCCGTAAATCTCGGTCTACCGTTTCATCCAAAATCACGTGTTTTAAAGCCGAAATTAAAGCTTGCGGTACCGACCATTGACTTACTGGTTTTTGTAAGCATTCATCCAAACAACGTAACACCAAACGCTGGGCTGCGTCCCATTTAGCATAACCATTATCTTCATGCTTCAATAAAAATAGCAATTCATCCTGGGATAATTCATCTTGTAATTTAATCGGCGCTGAAAAATCACCCAATAAAGAAACTACTGGTTTTTCACTAAGACCACCAAAACTAAAACTTTGTTCTTCCTGTTTTAATTCTAACAAGTCAGTAGCTAAAGGTATTTTATTTCCTTCAGAATCAAATAAAGCGATTCGAATAGGAATATGAAAAGGTTTTTTATTCGAATTTTCAGGGGTTGGCGGACAGGATTGCTGCATAGTTAACAATAAACTACCATCAGCATATTCACTGCTTACTTGCACTTCAGGGGTTCCTGCCTGGCTGTACCAAAGTTTTAATTGACTGAAATCTACTTGATTGGCATCTTCCATAGCCGCAACAAAATCATCGATAGTCACTGCCTGGCCATCATGACGCTCAAAATATAAATCCATACCGCGTCTGAATCCCTCCTCACCTAACAAAGTATGCTGCATACGGATTACTTCAGCACCTTTGTTATAAATAGTGGCCGTATAAAAATTATTAATTTGTTGATAGGATTCAGGACGAACTGGATGAGCCATAGCGCCGGCATCTTCTGGAAACTGTGAGGTTCTTAAGGCCTTAACATCTCCAATGCGATTTACATCCCGAGAGTTCATATCTCGAGAAAACTCTTGATCCCGAAAAACTGTTAAACCTTCTTTCAAACTTAATTGAAACCAATCGCGGCAAGTTACCCGATTACCAGTCCAATTGTGAAAATATTCATGGCCAACCACTCCTTCAATATCCGCAAAATCAACATCGGTAGCAGAATCAGGTCGTGCTAAAATATATTTGGAATTAAAAATATTTAAGCCCTTGTTTTCCATAGCGCCCATATTAAAATCATTGACGGCCACTATCATAAATATATCTAAATCGTATTCCCGGCCATATACTTTCTCATCCCAAGCCATTGAATTTTTCAATGAAGTCATAGCATGGGCGCATTTATCCTCATTACCAGGCTCCACATAAATTCGTAAATCTACCTTACGACCGCTTTTAGTTACGAACTCATCTTCTATGGATAGCAAATTGCCTGCGACTAAGGCAAACAAATAACTGGGTTTTTTGAAAGGATCCTGCCAAATAACCCAATGTCGGCCATCAGGATTAGTTCCTGAATCAATTAAATTGCCATTGGATAATAAAACCGGATACTGCGCTTTATCCGCAGTAATTTGAGTAGTATAGCTTGCCAAGACATCGGGGCGGTCCAGGAAATAAGTTATTCTTCTAAATCCTTCCGCCTCACATTGTGTACAAAACAAATGATTAGACCGATACAAACCGGATAACTGGGTATTTTCTTGAGGCCTAATGCGCGTAACTATTTCTAAAATACATTCGTCAGGGCATTTTTTGATCAACAAATCATTCGCTTGTACTTCGTACTCTTCGCTGGACAATTTTAAACCATCCAAAAAGATACTAATTAATTCTATATCTTCACCAGACAAATGTAAGGCTCCTGGATGTTGCCGTCTTAACTTTAATTTGGAATAAACATCTGCGTAATCATTGAACAAATCAAAGCTTAAATTTACACTGTCGATAGTAAATGGGGGAGCCTGATAATCTTTTAAAAAAATTGTAGTGTCGGTCATAATTTGTTCAACCCTATAAAAAAATTGAATAACTTAATTGATTTGTCTCTTTTTTCTGAGATTAGCTACTATACTATTAAATAATAGGGAGTTTAAGTACTAAGGGGATGAAACATGAACACACATGATTTTTTAACCGGATATACCAAACGCTTCATCGATAACAAAGAAGAAGATCTGAGTTTGGATGAATATCTTGAATTGTGCAAAACCGACCCTGCGGCTTATGCTAATCCAGCGGAACGATTGTTAATGGCTATCGGCGAACCCGAACTAATTGATACCCGTCACGATCCTATTTTATCCCGCATTTTTTCCAATAAAATTATTCATCAATACCCTGTTTTTCAAGATTTTTACGGCATGGAAGAACCCATTGAACAAATAGTTGGCTTCTTAAAACACGCAGCGCAAGGATTGGAAGAAACCAAACAAGTATTGTATTTGCTCGGACCCGTTGGTGGAGGTAAATCATCCATTGCTGAAAAATTAAAAGACTTAATGGAAAAAGTCCCCTTTTATGCCATTAAGGGATCACCTGTATTTGAATCCCCATTATCTTTATTTAACCCAGAAGAAGACGGAAGCTTATTAGAAGAACGTTTTGGAATTCCCAGACGTTATTTACGCTATTTAATGTCACCATGGGCTGTCAAACGCTTGCATGAATTCAATGGAGATATTAGTCAATTCAGAGTCATTAAGGTAAAACCATCTCGCCTAAAACAAATTGCTATCGCCAAAACAGAACCCGGTGATGAAAACAATCAGGATATTTCTTCTTTAGTAGGTAAGGTCGATATTCGAAAATTAGAAGAATTCTCACAAGATGATCCGGATGCCTATAGTTTTTCAGGCGGTTTATGTCGCGCTAACCGAGGTATGTTAGAGTTTGTGGAAATGTTCAAAGCTCCGATAAAAGTATTACATCCCCTACTCACTGCAACACAAGAAGGCAACTACAATGCCACCGAAGGCTTATCCTCCATACCTTTTGAAGGTATTATTTTAGCGCATTCAAACGAATCAGAATGGCAAACATTTAGAAACAATAAAAATAATGAGGCCTTTATCGATCGTATAAATATTGTCAAAGTTCCTTACGTATTAAGAGTATCTGAAGAATTAAAAATTTATCAAAAATTAATCGATAATAGTTCTTTAGTGAAAGCTCATTGCGCTCCAGGAACTTTAGATATGCTCGCGCAATTTTCCGTATTAACGCGTTTGAAAGAGCCACAAAATTCCAGCATCTATTCAAAAATGCGTGTATATAACGGTGAAAGCTTAAAAGATACCGATCCAAAAGCTAAGTCCTATCAAGAGTATCGTGATTTTGCAGGAGTTGATGAGGGCATGAGTGGAATATCCACGCGCTTTGCTTTTAAAATCTTATCGAAAGTATTTAACTTTGATCACTCAGAAGTTGCTGCAAATCCAGTCCATTTGATGTACGTACTCGAACGGCAAATCGAACAAGAACAATTGCCACAAGAGCAGCAAGAAGTGTATTTAAATTTCATCAAAGAATATCTATCCGCTAAATACGTAGAATTTATCGGTAAAGAAATTCAAACGGCTTATCTCGAATCGTATTCAGAATACGGCCAAAACATTTTTGACCGCTACATTACTTATGCAGACTTCTGGATTCAAGATCAAGATTATCGCGACCCAGACACCGGTGAAATATTTGATAGAGGCCTATTGAATCTTGAATTGGAAAAAATTGAAAAACCAGCAGGAATTTCCAATCCTAAAGATTTCCGTAATGAAGTGGTAAATTTCGTATTGCGCGCAAGAGCGAACAATCGAGGCAAAAATCCAGTGTGGAACAGTTATGAAAAATTAAAAACGGTTATTGAGAAAAAAATGTTTACCAATACCGAAGATTTATTACCGGTCATTTCCTTTAATGCCAAAGCCTCTGAAGACGATAAGAAGAAGCATGAGGAATTTATTTCGCGCATGGTTGAAAAAGGGTACACACGCAAACAAGTTCGACTACTTTGTGAATGGTATTTACGCGTACGAAAATCACAGTAGGATACCTGGATCTAGCGGAGGAATGTAGGTTGGCTTAATTCCTTAACTTAATGGCAGTAGTATCAGGTTTGTGGAGCTTGAAAAATGTCACAATTGATTGATAGACGACAAAATGCAGGTAAAAAAAGTACGGTTAACCGCCAGCGCTTTTTACGTCGCTTTAAAAATCAAATCAAACGTGCTGTATCCGATGCAGTGGGCAAACGCAGTATCACTGAAATTGATCAAGGCGAACTCGTCAATATTCCCGCTAAAGATATTTCAGAACCTCGCTTTTATCGTGGACAAGGTGGACATGTAGAACGAGTCTTACCAGGGAATGATAATTTTATCACAGGTGATCGCATTAAACGCCCCGAAAACAACGAGGGTACAGGAGATGGCGAGGGTTCTAATGCTGCTAATTCTGGTGAAGGAAATGATGATTTTGTATTTGAATTATCACGGGAAGAATTTTTAGATTTGTATTTCGAAGATTTGGAATTACCGGATTTAGTTAAAAAAGAATTATCCCGTCTTAGCACTTTCAAAACGGTACGCGCAGGTGTTTCAACCAGTGGCATACCTAATAATATAAACGTCCTGCGCTCTATGAAACAAGCCACCGGCCGCCGAGTTGCCATTTCTTCTTCTTACAAAAAACAACTCAAAAAAGCAGAAGAAGAATTAGCACGCTTACAAGAGCAAACCAATCCCGATGAATTAATCATCAATCAATTACTGCACGATATTGAGGTCTTAAAAAAACGCATTCAAAACGTACCTTTTATAGATACGATAGATCTCCGTTATAATAACCGCATCCGCATGCAAACTCCTTCAACACAAGCAGTAATGTTTTGTGTAATGGACGTTTCTGGATCTATGGATGAGGCGAAAAAAGACATAGCCAAGCGTTTTTTCATTTTACTCTATATGTTTTTGACCAAAAATTACGAGAAAATTGAATTAGTATTTATTCGACACCACACCTCTGCCAAAGAAGTAAATGAAGAAGAATTTTTCTATTCACGCGAAACAGGCGGAACAGTCGTATCCAGCGCCTTAGAATTATTAAGCTCTATCATTGAAACACGCTATCCTGCGCAATCATGGAATATTTATGTAGCCCAAGCTTCCGACGGTGACAACTGGAATGCTGACTCACCTTATTGTCAGGAATTGCTTTGCTCTAAAATAATGCCTTTATTACAGTATTTTGCATATATTGAAATTATGCCGCGTCATCATCAAAGTTTATGGGAAGTGTATTTACAAGTTAAAGAATTATTTCCTAATTTTGCAATGGAAAACATTGATACTGTTTCTGATATCTACCCGGTATTTCGTGAATTATTCAAAAGGAAAACCGTATGAAAAGAAAACCTTTATCAAACGGTGCAGATTGGACCTTTGAGTTAATACAAGCTTATGATTTGGAATTTGCTCGTCTTGCCAAAGATTTCAAACTAGATACCTACCCCAATCAAATAGAAATAATCACTGCAGAGCAAATGATGGATGCTTATGCTTCGGTAGGTATGCCAATAGGCTACCACCACTGGTCTTTTGGCAAACATTTTGTCGGCGTGGAAAAAAGTTACAAACGCGGTCAAATGGGCTTGGCTTATGAATTGGTAATTAACTCAAACCCTTGTATTTCCTATTTAATGGAAGAAAATACCATAGCTATGCAAGCTTTAGTAATTGCGCACGCCTGTTATGGACATAATTCCTTTTTCAAAAATAATTACTTATTTAAAATGTGGACTTCGGCAGATGCTATTATTGATTATTTAGTTTTTGCCAAAAAATACATTAGTGATTGTGAATTAAGCCATGGTATAGATGCTGTAGAAGCAGTTTTGGATTCTTGCCATGCCTTAATGAATTACGGAGTGGACCGTTACAAACATCCTGCACCCTTATCCATTCAAGAAGAAAAAATTCGCCAACAAAATCGTGAAACATATTTGCAATCACAAATTAATGACTTATGGCGCACTATTCCGCAAAATAAACAGGCGGGTAATGCATCTGCTAAAAAGCGCTTCCCCGAAGAACCACAAGAAAATATTTTATACTTTATCGAAAAAAATGCTCCTTTATTAGAGCCATGGCAAAGAGAAATTGTGCGCATCGTTCGCAAAATGGCCCAGTATTTTTATCCTCAAAGTCAAACTAAAGTAATGAATGAGGGTTGGGCTTGCTTTTGGCATTACACGCTCTTGCATGCTTTGTACGATGAAGGTTTGGTAACCGATGAGTTCATGTTGGAAATCCTACAAAATCACACCAATGTAATTCGGCAAGAACCGTATAACAGCCCTTATTTTAATGGTATTAATCCCTATACTCTGGGTTATCATATGATGCAAGATATCAAACGAATTTGTGAAAACCCTACGGCAGAGGATAAAACTTGGTTCCCTTATTTAGCTAATACCGATTGGTTAACCAGTTTAAATGAGGCCATGCGAAATTATAAAGACGAAAGTTTTATTGCCCAATATCTATCGCCGAAATTAATTCGCGATTTGAAGTTATTTCAAATTGTCGATGACGATCGCAGTCCGGAGTTATATGTACATGCTATTCATGATGCACCGGGTTATCAAAAAATTCGTGAGGCCTTATCCCGACAATACAATTTAGGCTATTTAGAACCTGACATTCAAGTGTATTCTGTGGATATTCAAGGCGACCGCTCACTTAACTTGCGCTACAACCAACATAACCGGGCTCCTTTAGGCCCCACTACCGCTGAAGTACTCAAACACGTTCACACTTTATGGCAATTTCCAGTAATTTTGCAGGCAGTTGATACTGATGATAAGGTCACAACCGAATTTCATTGTCCGCCTGTGATGAATGATAAATTGGGAAGTATGGAAGTTTGATGCTGGATCTATTTTTCGTCGTTGCTAGCGTAGCAACGACGAAAATTTTTTCTAATCAACCGCTAACTCAACAGCAAAAGCCAAACCTAATTTAGTAAAATTAGTCATATGTTCCAAACTTAAAAAATTCATAGTATCTCTGGAACTATGAATATTAGGATTCACATCAACAAAACTGGACTCACAAGGAAATGCTGCAGGAATGCCAGCTTCATTCCAAGAAGCATGATCGCTGCACGCATAACCGCAGGCTGAATGTCCAACAGGAACTTGTACGTAAGTTTTAATTAAATCTTCAACAAAAGTACTTAAATCAGGATTCACAAAATCGGTATAAACCCACATAGTTGGATCAGTGCTAATTGGACGAAAGCCTGTCATATCAAATTGAATCGCTGCTTTTACCGGTATTTTATGTTCTTTAAAATACTTGACGACAAATTGCGAACCAACCAATCCTACTTCTTCAGCTGCATACCAAATAATATAGACGGGTCGATTCAAATCTACATCTGATGCCATTAAAACCCGCGCCATTTCCATCACTGATGAAGAACCAGAACCATCATCACCTGCTCCAGGCATACGTCCATCTAAAGTATCCATATGCGCACCTATAACCAGTGCCGGTGCATTCTTATCTGCACCTATAACGGTGACTAAAGAAGGTTGTTTGTACCATCCTGTTTTAACAAAATAACTATTCGTATCGGTACGATTATATTCTTTTGCTAAAGCATCAAAATGCTCTTTCAACCAATTAGCAGTTTTTACCCCAGTTTCTTTAGAGGCAGAACGATTATAAAAACTAGTTAATTCAGTGAGAGTAGACCAGATATTTTGTGAATTTACTTCAGCCAATAGAGGATTCACCAGATTGGAATGCTGAATTTGATACACCTCACTAACAAAATTCTTAGGCTGTTCTTGCAATAGTTTTTGAGCTGATAGAGCATTACCAACAACTTTATGACTCACATTCATAAAGCGCCCGCAATGAACTTTATCCGCCAATAAGGCCAATTTATTTATATCAGAAGCAAGCATATCAATTATTTTATACTGTTTATTTTCAGCCAAAACATGATGATCGAAAGTAATTGTATCAGCCAAACATAAAGGCAGCTGCACTTGCTGATGCTGCGGGATATTATTAGCGAAAACCGCTCCACTAATTAGAAAGCAACCCATAGAAAAACCAGTCATCCAATTATTAAAACTCATACCTACTCCTTGATTATTAAAACTAAATTGATAGTACAGGATGAGGAAAATCATGCAAGTAGATTTTAATTAATTAGTAGGCACTTTAAAGTTTCTTCGAAAATGAATTGTCAACACACCCCATTGTTAATTGTACTGATGCAGGTTAAAATTGCACAGTTTGTTTTTTTAAGGAAGCATCATGTTTTTGATAAATAGATTGTTCGGAGATAATCGTCCCACAATTACACACACAGATACTAGTACCATCAATCTTGAAAACATAGACAATGGTACATCACTCTATCGCGAAGGTAGTGGTTTGACAGTTATCACTGGAAATGTAGGACATCATGTGACAATAAGTATCAATAATCAAGGAAGTTTACGCATTTGCGGAACTATTGGCAATAAATGCAGCATCTACAAAGACGGTAATGGGACACTCACTATTGAGGGAGCTGTTGCGAATGATCTCTTGCTAACAGTCTATGGTTCAGGTAGTGTTATTTTCACACAACGCCCGCACGAACTCGTCATTAAAGCTATGAAAAATATGAGCAGTGTTGCACAAATTAGCTGTGGCGGAGTTTTAATGCCACCCACTAACACAGGATATATCCATCACGGGCTTGGAGGTGCCAGACAAGTACCTATGCATCAACCTTTGATAGCACCACCACCAGCAGCAAATCCAATGCGACGGCTGTCAACTGAACCACCTGCCTCGTCATCAACAACTTCGAATAACACAGAAACCGATCACTATACAGATATTACTCAAAAATATATTGAAACCACAAGAGAACATAAATGTGAAACAATATCCGTTCGCATCGCCAAACTTAAATTAACTAGCAATGAAGAAGAACTATTTGAACCATTTATAGAAGAGATTACAGGGGATTATTTTAATGACATTCCAATAATGTACGACGAAAGGTATTATAATTTAAGCACCTTATTGGAAATGTACAAAAGAAATAAACCTGATCCCTATTCCAGAGTGCCGCTAAAATTAATAAATTTTCAACCTGCACGTACCTTATATAACAACTTAGATGACACTATTGCTAAACTAAACGAAATACGTCAAAAAAATGCTACCACTGAAAACCAAATAACTTCAGCTCCACCGGACGCGCAAAATCGTCTGTAGGGATTTTTTCACGCACGCGTTCTAAAGCATGCTGCATGGTAATGGAGTAATTACATAATGCAGCGATGCTTAGTTCCTTGGCTTTCTGCTCGCCTGTCGGAGTAACATTATTTGTATTCTGGCAAATATGTCTTAATAATTTTTGCATTCCCGTACCGCGAATATACTCATGTTTCTGTTGCGATGTTTCTAGGGTGCGTATAATATAATTACAACGCCATACCGCCAGATCGTAAGAATCCGCTTGTTCGATTTGCTGGGTTAGCAATTCACGTATTCCATTTTTGTGCATCACTAAATTATTCAACCAATGAACTACTGCCTCAGATTCTTTCAAAGGATTAACAGCAGGATTCACTTGAGTCCAGTGCATCTCATTTAGAAGAAGATTTATAAAACTATTCATGGTTACATTGAGCCAATCGTGTAACGGATTTTTGATACAATGGAATTTTTGTATTTGCATAGCAGTTCTATAAAATGCATCAAATGCCTGAGGATTTTTCGGGTTCTGCAATGCAAGCTTATATAATTTAGCCAGTTCATTAATGACAGGATGGTTTTTTGAGGTACTTTGTTTCAGAATTGCATTTACAATCGGCTCAACCTTATCCAATGATAACAATTGGTGATGCCATTCTCGTTGTATAAACTGAACTAACTTTAAATGTTCCCGTGCTTTCGGACTTAATAAACTATCAACCATTCCAATTTGAAGCTGATTCAAAAGAATAGTTTGCTTTTCTTTATTAGTTATTTCTTTATAACAATCAGCACAGGCTGAAAGAAAGGTTTTTTGCGCTGCATCTAAATAGTAGTTATTAAATATTTGCGTCGCATTTGCTGGCTTTGTAAATAGCTCAAGTAAAATTGCTTTAATACTGTCAGGTAGCTGGGATACTATTAGATTTAAAGTATGCTGATTTAATTGCATTCGATAAAAATCTATTAGCGAAGGCAATAATCTTTCTAAACTCCATTGAATATCAAGTGCGTTATTTATCCATGTTTGGATACAACGTAACCCACGTTCTTTTTCTTTTAATTTCGCAAGCGCAGATCCATCGAATCGATATTTGCTAATATCACGTTTTTTTGCTTCAGAATTGCTGCTGTAATAATGAACTAACGCAGCTAGTAGTGTTATTTGCGTATCTTTTAACTTGTGCTTATCGACTACTTCCGTAATGACTTCCTTAGGTGCATCATCACACTTCACTGCAGTTAAGCATTCATAAAGCGCATACAATAATACGCTATCAATTTGCAAAGCATTCTGATGCAGAATTAACTGCACGTTTTCATCGTTCTCGATACTAATTACTGGCTCACACAGTCTTTGCCAGTCGGCTCTTTTTAAAGGAAACCCATCTTTTAAAATTTCTGCATATTTTGATCTTTTAGTGGTGTATCCTGATAATACTATTGGGTATAACTTATTCACATGCCCTAATAAACGCGTGCTCAATTGAATGCGAGCCGAATCATAATCACTAGTTTGTACCATCAGCTCTAGTAAGTAATCGCGAATATCCATAATTGCTGCAACCTGGGCACCGGATTCATTACTGGGTGCTGATGAAATTGCTAATGCATGATTGGGTTTTTGCAACTCTTGCATTACTTTTACAAACAAACCATTATAGACAGCCAGCGGAATGGAAATCACCGTATGCGCTGCCCCCAAACCCAAACCATAAATAAAACCTTCACAACCGGATGAAATGATTTTTATTATTCGGTATTTCTCTTCGACAGCATAGCTTTGACGCGCTGCAATATAAGCTTGAGCAAAAGGTTGTGTTAACATACTAAATACAGTTTTATTTCTTCGCATCAATGCTAAGGATGCTCCCCCTGCCTTTACTATTTTATCTAACATTTTTTCACGTGAAGATGGGCTAACTATTTGGTTGCCATCAAGATCACGATAACCAGAGGAAAAATTAATTGCGTGCCGCACTTGATAAAAATCTTTAATTACAGATGGCGATGGGTTTTGATACCGTAAAGCATCATGCATTAAGCCAGGTGATACTTTAGTTGAAATATTTGCTACTTTATATTTTTCTTTCAAATCAGTGAAATAGGACTTTATTTCAGGGAGTGCCAATAAAGGTTTAGCATGTAAACGTGCCTGTTCTGCAATAGCCTTTGCTACCTCATCACTCGGTGTTGGGTAGTAAAAATGAATTAATTCGCTAAGATAATTCAATACAAGTTCAAACTGTTGGCGCTTTCTACCGTTTTCTAATGGCTTAAGCGTAGTGAGCTCACGATGCACGCGATCACACGTAGCACGGCTTTGCGGCTGAAAAGCGTCTGACGAATTCATTAGTGCAACAAAATAATAATGTAAATCTGCATCTTCTTTAACTAAAGAATACAGACTGTAAATAAGTTCTTTAAATAAGGAAAAGAATACTTTCTGGCACACTTCTGCGGAGCGATTTGAATCGTGTAAGGATTTATCCAGTTTATCCCACTTTCTTTTTATTTCAGCACTAACAGGATTCGGTAACTCCGGTGTTTTACTTTCCAAATCAGGTAAAAAGCGAGTTGCAATTGCAAAATAATAGGCTTTAAACGCAGGACAATAAGTCATTAAGCGTGATGATTGCAACATACGTACAACAAAAGATGCGCACAGCTCAACTTGATTAAAATGTTTGTCAAAGTTTTTGGGGATCACGCCAATAAAGGGTACAAAAACGTCATCTGCTTCACGGATTACTTGACCATAAAAGGCATCGGGTATGAATCCATCGGGTTTGATAGGATCATAAATCACATGACCACGAACACCAGTTGATGCACACTGCGCATACTGCAATTGTAATGGCCATAAAGGATTAGCTACTGATAGGGATTCAGAACTCCCACTAGAACCAATATCTCTAGGAAATGCTTCTACAAGTAAGGAGCCAGCCTGTCGAAACATAGGTGTTTGTTTGTACTCATTGCCTTTATTAAAATACGTGCCTTGTGTATCGGGCTGATAAAACGACTCAATATATTCCATACCATCATCAGTACAGGTGTTAACATAATGACGTCGATACTTGGCATAGGCTTGGTTTTCAAAATACGCCGGCTCAGGAAATAGATCAGTGATCAGATTATCGACCAAGGCGTTGTATAAGGTGTCCCAATGTTCAGAAACCTGTAATTGTGTCATGTAGTCAAAATTTGATAATAAGGCACCAAGCTCGTATTTAATTCCAATAGCTGCGTTCATATATGCTTCAGCAGGGCCTTGGCGATGAGCACTCAGATTGCTAAACTGCAGACCCCATTCTGAATCGTTGAAACGAAATGCATCCACACCAGACTCATTAGAGTCGCTAATGACACCACCCCAGTTGGCTCCAATTCCTAAAGCTTGTCCGCGATTAAATTGAAAACGGTATAAAAATTTAATTAAATATCTGCTGATAATGGATAGATGTTTCGTCTCAATGGCTATATCAACTTGCAGGCATTGTTCTTGCAAAATATTCTGCACCATTTCTTCATTCAGCGTACTTAATAGTGTTTTTTGATTGAGAAAAGGACTGACATAAAATTCAGAAGAAGCGTCTTTTAGTAAAATAAAATCCATCCCTAAACGTTGCAATGCAGTTTGTAACCAATAAAAAAATCGTTCATCGAAAGGCATATCAACAAGCTGCGATAATTGACGCCGAATACTGCATTGCCATTGCGACCAAGGTAAAAAATCAGGTATACGTTTCGCTAGAGCGTCTGCATGCCCTCCTGGTTTTAAAGCAAAGCCATGAATTGAAAGATAAAAACTGTTTTGCTCAATACATCCAGCATTATTAATTTTGTAATCAAAAGTGGTGGAAAAAGGCTGTTCATCGGTTTGCTTATTAGCAGCAATCGATTGACTCACTAAAACGGGTGTTTTTGCAAGTGACTTTGATTTCAATTCAGTTTCTTTATCTGGAATAGTAGACAGTGATAACAAACACGAATAATGAGATAAAAAATGTTCTATAGGGCTTTGCGACCAAGAACACATCGCTCCTAGTAATAGCCACAAACTATTAATATTACAACCATTGTAGTGCTGTTGAATGGCAGAAAGAAGATTTTGATATGCCTCATCTATTTCAGTTGCATGCAAAACTTTATTGGTTCTTGCATGAAATGCTTCTACCAATTGGTTGAATTGTTTTATTTTACTGTTGATTTCTCCAGAGTGGATAGGGTACTCACCTAGGAAATTCGGTAAACGAAATTTAAAAGGCGCATTCACATCACAACAACTGGTTTGCAATTGTTGCACTAATTGCAAAGCTTGTTCGATTGGAGACTTTGAAGTTATAGGTGCTTTATATTCTGTCTGCAGATGCTCTTGTAATTGCATAATGCAATTATCATTACGCAACATCCTTAATAAAAAAAAGGCTCGGGCTAGAGTTTTAGAATGCAACTGCTCGCGCATTGAGCGCGGCAGTTTCGTTCTTAGTTCCTGCAATAACACCGAGTTATCAGTAGGTATGATTTGGGAGTTATAGTTCAACATAAATTATTTTTAATTTAAAAGTGGAGTGGTATTGATAGCTTCTCCATCCACTCGCAAACCAGCATCGATTTCAAAACTCTCAACTGTAGGAATCTTGCGTCTTAGAGAGCCATGCTGCGCAACATCACGCATTTTGATTTGTTTGTACTGTTGAAATACTTCTTCAAACACAATCTCATACATAGCTTTCGCTTTATGACTGCTAGCTTCTTCTGGTAAGGCAAGATGTAGATTTTTAAGCAAAGAATAATCTCTTTTCGCCTTATCGATAAATCTTCGTAATATACCTTGAGCATCATCATCATTGCCAAATTGTGACACAAACTGTGCATCATCTGCAGGGCGCGTTTCATAGGCATTAAACATGGAATGGTAGTTTGATAAAGCGATACCTCCAAAATTAAGTCGTCGTACTAAGCTATCGTAAAATACCTCTTCTTGATTTGGAGCTAACAAGCAAATAATAATCTTATAAAATTCCTTCAATCCCAGTTTGTTATTGCTTATTTCTTCTTCATCATCCAGTACGGCAACTGATTCAATGTGTTTATCAATTACGTCTACTAATTTATTTTGTGCATTTAAAGTAGTTTGTGAACCACAACTTCTATCCATTGTTTGAAAAGCTTCAAGTAAGTTTACCAAGACAGCACTTGTTCCCACAGTTGCTCCGGCACTAGGTACATGCAGGGTATTATTTGTCAGTCCATTAGGATTAGAAGATACTTTGGTTTCTAATCGCAGCGCAATATGCGAGTCTCGGTGTAAACTAATAATTTCCAATATTTTAATCAGTTGTATTGTAGTATCTAAACCAATCAAACTCCCTTGTGCCAATACTTTAAGTACATTAGTTATAGTTCCTGCAATAAGATCCGTGCTAAAACCTAGAACTTGGGTTGATGGACTACAATCTTTACTGGACTGTTCACTATCATGTGTTTGTTGTGGATGTATATGGGCATCGGTTGAATGAGCACAAGCATGCGAGCCATTGGCTGAATCTTTCAGACTCACAGGAAATGCAGAAACAGCACCGACCGATAACAAGACACCATCTACAAGACTAAGCGAGCCAGTAGCACAGGATGCTAGCAAACTTCTTTGTAAGGTATGCATGGCAAGATCGCGCTTTTCTGTATCCAAGTTATTTCTGACTGCCTTTTCTAAATCAAGAGCAATGCGCATTAAAGCCATACCTGTGTGCGATAAGCTTAATCGGAGCGCGGTGATTGCATGAGTAGCACTGTTTTCTTGCTCTAAATGACTATCCCAAGCCATTTGCTCAGAGGCCTGTGCTGATTCATCTTTGCTACGTACTTCACTCGCTTTTTCAAAAACAAGCTTTAAACGTGCTTTATCAATTAAAGAGAGAGAACGACAAACACTTATCATTTCATCAGCAAATAAACTAACAGCGCTTACTGACCAAAATACAGTAGCAGTCATAGAGTCAGCAAAATGGTGCGTTGATAACAAGCTCCCATCTCTTCTTAAATCACCAGCCATATGAACTTTCATATTATCCATGAAGTTACGTGTAGATGCTTGAATAGCATTGAGTGCCTGTGTTAGAGCAGGAAGTGTTTCCATCAAGGCTTCATTACGTTGAGCCTCATTGATTTGTGTTGCTGCCTTAACACCTTTAGTGGCTAAAGTAACCGGATTACTAAAAATACTGTGCGTTGCTAATAGGCCAGAAATGCTCATTTGCGTAGCACCAGACAATTGAATGGCCATATCTTGATTAAGGCCTGGTATAACTGGTTGCTCATTCTCTCGCTCAATACGATCAAGCACTTCTTTAATAACTGCTGCTGATTGCTGCAATACACCTGGTTTGGCAGAATCAATGGTACTTGCCAAAGGATCCGGATTAACAAGCGGACGCAATGCTTGTGCTAGTTCACCCACATTACTTAACAATACAGTTATGGAACGACTTGAAACGAGTTCACTCGTTTTAACAACCGTTTTAATTGCGGAAAAACCACCCATATTTTCTGCACACAAACGCATAATATTGGAAAGCGAACTCAAATTAGAATGCAAACTGTTAATGCGATCTACCCCTGCAGAAGCACCCTGCTCTGTTGCTTTCGCTAAAGCTTTCAGTATCTGTCCATTGGTTGTCATAATCGCCGTTTTGTTTAAACCACGAGACATTTCAACAACCAAAGATAAAACCACCAAACGTACAAGTGCCGTAGTTGAAGGTGCACTTACACTGTGCCCGGACAATAATTCTTCAGCTGGTTTTGTATGAGATAAAGCTATTTCAACAGCCTTCCATGCGGGTTCTGAGGCCACACTATCACTTGCTTGGGTTGCTTTAAATACGCCTGAACTTGCATGGTATAGATTTTTTTCATCAGCTTTGCTAGCCGATTCCTGATGAGAAAAGTGGCTAATCGCTTGTCCTTCTCTAAAAATATGACCAATAGTATCTGTAAGTAAAGCCGCACCTGTTGGGATGGCTGCTGTCGCCAGCACACTTGCGCCTACACCTGTGGAATTTGCCGTACGTGCATGAGTTTTTGCGTGAGAATTATCTGCTTTATTAAGCTTTTTATCTACTTTTTCGGTAACACCATCCGCAACTTTAGCTACTGCATCACTTACAGCTTCAACGCTAGCGGGACTGGATTTCTTCTGCGCAACATCAAATTTAAATGCTTTTTGACTTGCTTCTTGTAATTGATTGAAAGGAATTTGCGAATTGGATAAGCCTTTTCCGCTTTCTTCTGCTACTACTGAGGCATCCAAGGGTATTTGTGAGGCATGGCTTACACCGCTATATACGCCTAATAAAGCATTTCTAATAATAAAGGCGACGGAATCATTGGTTGCAACCAAGCCTCCTTTGATTTCATCCATAAAAGTATCTAATACACTGTTATCCATGTGTTCTGGAGCAACAAATAGAGCCTGTAATGCTCTTAGTAGTGAATCACGCTGACCACTATTATCAAATAACACTTGAGATGCTTTTTGTGCAGCTAAGCCAGAGAGTTGAACCCCATTGCCCAGACCAGAAACAGCGGCGGTCGGTATTCCTGCAATCGCAGCTGTGGTTACTGAAAAAGTACGAAACATATTTTTATCACGCATCATTTGCATCCATTGTAATAGATTTAGCGGTACTAAATTTGCAGGCAGTATGTGCCAAATTTAGCTTCATGTTAACAGGGACGTACTGTAAGGAACGGCTTTTTAAATGTCAACCGTAAAAAATACCTGATCATTAATACTTAATGATATTGATAATCATTATCATTTGGAATAAAATAACTAGATATTCAATCTGATGTGGACAATTATATGCCAAGCGTATCTAAATATGTACAATTTAATGTGAAAAAGCTCCCGTTTAATCTCGCTCTTGGTTTCCTTACCATAGGTGCAGGGCTAATTCTCGGTTTTTTAAGCTTTAGTGGTATGTTCGTACTCGTGCCTCTTTTACCCGTAGCATTCGCCGCATTTGGCTTATCGGTAGCTTATGAAGGTGAAATTTATTTACAAAACATTAAAGGTTCTATTAAAAAATTATTCAAAAGTAACTACCTGGAGAATTACCTGGGTAAGGAATATTTACGCAGCTTATTTCTGGGCACATCTGAAGAAGATGAAAAAGAATCCTTATTTGCCCAAATTAATAAAGATGGTGATAAGGCAGATTGTCCACAGTTTTTCAAAGATTATGCAGAGCAGGTGCAATTACTAAAAAACTTCGGTCATAAACAGTTAAATGCACAAAGTGCTAAGCGTAAAAAAGTCATACTGAAAAATTTAAGTGATATGGAGAAATGGTTTGCCAAGGAAGTATTTAATCCTGGCAAACAGCAATCTCCTTATGCAGAAGAATTAAGCCTGTGGTTAGCGAATCACAAGCAAAAGGAATGGCAAGATCGCTTAAAAAGCCGTCAATTTACCTTTAGCGGATTAAAAATTTTCAGTGGTATTGCTGGCATTTTTATGACCCTGGGAAGTTCCTATTTAATAGTTGAAGCATTCAGCGTCATACCTTTTATGGCAGGTATTTCATTTGCATTTTGGCCAGTATTTATAGTGCCCATGGCTATAATAGCAGGAGCTGCTTATGGTCTTCTTACCTACAATGCCATCACTGATTTTGTCAATAACGACACCATAAAACAGTGGTATAAAAGACTACGTGATGCATGGAAAGAAGGGTTTAGTTGGCGCAATGTTTTCATCACCACTATTGCGGTATTTTTAGTTGCTATCACTATTGCACTAACCATTTGTACTGCAGGTACTTGGTGGACCGTTGCTTCTAATGCGCGTCCTCTGTTTACCTGGATGCAGAATATGCCAAAATTCATCATGGGCATAATTAATCCTATTATTATAGGCTTATCGACCATTTCGTTTATTTTTCCAAATATTGGAGAAACATTAGAATTACTTGATGATGCGACACGTTCCTATAAAGGCAATATGTTAGAACGTTTTGAAGCATCCCTAATCAAAGCATTTAAACACCTGCGCAGTACTGAAAATATTTTGCAAATGCTAAATCCTTTCCGACTTATCTTAAAACTCACTATTACTCCTTTGCGTGTTTTATTGTTCCTCGGACATTTAGTAAGTATAGGCGTTACTGCCGATCGCATGCGTGGAATTCCAGAAGTTGTAGCTGCATTAATTGCTATCATAAGTGAAGGCTTCGAAGACGCCCATTATTTTGTGAGACAGGATCACGAACAGCAACACGACCACGATCTGAAAACCTTATTAAAAGAACGCCTGGATCCTGCCGAAAGCCATAATCACGATTTAGATATTCCCACGCTGATTTTAAAAGCACTGGCAAGTCCTATATACCTATTAGCAAGTTTATGGGATTGCCTAAGCAGTCAACTAAATAATTCGCATCGTAAAGTACTAGACCTTAAACAGTCCTTGTATAAACAACTAGGCATTCCAGAGGAACAAGACGTTCAAGTAGATGCTACAGTGAAACAAAATCCAAACTGGCAGGTGGAACGCACTCTCTTTGTAATAGACAAATACAAAGCCAAGCATTTATCTGGAGTTGTTGTAGGTAAGGATATCGCTGCTGAAAAAATTCTTGGTTTGGATAAGTTAAAAGAGGAAGTGCGGTCAACAAAAGATTTGAAATCCACACTTACGACCGCTAAAAATCAATCGGTGTATAATAAACATCGTTGGTTTACTAATCCTGAGGAAACTACTAGTACTAAGGCTTTTGTTGATGAATTGCCAGATAGGATTATGGGGACTTGTTCCGCGTGAATCTCGTCGTTGCGAGCATAGCGAAGCAACGACTGCAACAATAGTGCTACGGAGCCAACATGCTCTTCAATCCCTGCAAATGCGATTTAGCCAAGCGATGTGACTGCTCCGGATTTTTTTCCACATTTTTGCCAAACCATTCTAAATTGTCCTGAGGCAATTCCTCTAAAAACCGACTGGGTTGGCAATCTTGTAATTCTCCGGCTTTACGTCTTTGTCGAGCCAAAGTACAACACAAACCTTTTTGTGCGCGGGTGATTCCTACATACGCCAAACGTCGCTCTTCTTCAATTTGCTCCTCAACAATACTTACCCTATGCGGCAGCAAATCCTCTTCCATACCCACTAAATACACATAGGGAAACTCTAGACCTTTAGACGCATGCAGGGTCATTAATTGCACTGATTCGGTATCTTGCTCATCAGACTGCTCTAAAATATCTATTAAGATTAATTTATTAACTACGTCTGCCAAACTGTGTTCCGGATTTTTACTTAATAAGCGCCCTACCCAATCCACTAACTCCCACACATTATCCATCCGTTTTTGGGCTTTAGCGGGGCTATCGCAGTGCTCATAAATATGCGCTTCATATGCACTGTCTTCTACTAATTGTTTCAAATGTTCAACGATTGAACCATTGGCAATCTTATTTTTATATTCATCAATCCAGGACTTAAATACCGATAAGGCCATACGTGGTTTTTCCTGGATGTGTTCACTTAAAGCCAAATGATCTGCTGCTGCAAATAAATTAATATCTCGGGTTTGAGCATATCTACCTAAGGCATCAAGACTGGTTTCACCAATACCGCGTTTGGGAGTATTAATTACTCTTAAAAAAGCAGCATCATCGGCTCCGTTGCATAACAAACGTAAATAGGCAAAAACATCTTTTACTTCAGGTTTAGCAAACCAGGATTCCCCGCCACTAATTTTATAAGGAATACCATAATGCCTTAATACTTTTTCAAAGACCCGTGATTGATGATTTCCTCGATATAAAATCGCATAATCACCATAATTAGTACGTGCGCGTAATTTATGACTAATTAAATCAGCCAAGACTTGTTCTGCCTCATCTTGTTCATCCCTACAAACTACTACGCGCAGCATTTCTCCATGACCTAATTCACTCCATAATTTCTTTTCAAATATATGCGGATTATTTGCAATTAAATGATTGGCTACATGCAAAATACGACTGGTTGAACGATAGTTTTGTTCTAACTTGATGACTTTTAATTGCGGATAATCCTTTTGCAATAGTTGTAAATTTTCCGGTTTGGCACCACGCCAAGCATAAATAGACTGATCGTCATCACCTACCACCGTAAAATGCGCGCGCAAACCCACCAGTTTTTTTACCATTAAATACTGACTGGTATTGGAATCTTGATATTCGTCCACTAATAAATGACGTATTTTATTTTGCCAATACTCTAACACCGAAGCATGTTCCGTAAGTAATTGTACTGGCAAACGAATCAAATCATCAAAATCAACTGCATTATAAGCCATTAAGGCTTGTTGGTAGCGAGGATAAATTATAGCTGCCTCTTGATGTATAGGCCTAATCACAGGGGCATTGAAGGCTTGCTCTGGAGTTAACAGATCATTTTTCCAACTGGAAATCTGTTGTTGTATCTGCATCACCTGTTCACGATCATTGGCTTTATTCGTCGGTAAAAAACTACGAATCAATTGCACGCAATCTTCACTATCAAAAATAGTAAAATTCTTTTTTAAACCACATAAATCATGGTCGCGTTTAATAATGCTTAAACCTAAGGTATGAAAAGTGGCGACTTTTAAACCGCGGCGTTTAGCAGCAGGTACCAATGCTGCTATGCGCGATCGCATTTCATTAGCTGCTTTATTGGTAAAAGTAACTGCATAGATGGAATGGGCCGCATAAGAACAAGATTCTATCAAATAAGCTATTTTTTGGGTAATAACTCGGGTTTTGCCACTACCTGCACCAGCAAGCACCAACAAAGGACCGCTAATATAATGAACTGCGGCCTGTTGTTGCTTATTTAACATAAAATTTCTCGTACAAAAAACGCGATTATCGCTTGGTGATTGGGATGAAGCAACAATTAATTGATAGATCGAATAATTACTTTTTCTTCCGCTGCCTCTTCATCTTTGTCTATGTTTTGACCGCCACTCTTAATTTCTTCATTATCTTCAAGATCTTCAGGATCTTCAGGATCTTCAAAATCTTCAAGATCTTGAAAGCCAAACACTACTTTATCTATTGTTTTAAATAAGGGCGTAAGTATGCTGTCTTGTTTCATGATAAATCCTTTTTATCTGGGAGGTGAAATAAGCATAGTACAAGATTTTAATTTTTCCAGTGGAAAAATATGGTACTATTTCCAAATTATTATTTTTCGAGTGTTTCTATGAAAGAATCCGATACGCTACAAAAATTCATCTTCGAACACGCCCATATTCGTGGCGAGATAGTCCATGTTGAAAAAACTTTTCAAGAGATTATGAAACAACGATCGTACCCACCCATGGTGAAAAATCTCTTGGGCGAAGCCATCGTTTCCTGCCTACTGTTAGCCAGTAGTATTAAATTTGAAGGCAGTTTGAATTTACAATTTCAGGGCGATATAAGACTTCCCTTAATCCTGGTGCAATGCGATCATGAACTCAATATACGTGCTTTTGCAAAATATGCAGAAGGACTTGAAACCGTAGATTACGCAACTGCCTTTCTCCAGGGCCAAATGATTCTAGGCATCAATCAATACAATACGACTCAAAGTTATCAAAGTTCCGTTCCCATTGAATCGACTTCCATGAGTGAAAACCTGGTTACTTATTTTGCACAGTCAGAGCAAATTTCCACACAAGTTTGGTTGGCTGTCAACGATGAAATGGCCGCAGGCATGTTATTGCAATTAATGCCTGATGTAGATAGCGCCCAAAAGGAACAATTTTGGGAATATGCCGTGCAATTAGGTCAAACGGTACGAGAGGAAGAGTTGCTGACTTTAGATAATGAAACCTTATTGCACCGGTTGTATCATGAAACTGAGTTACGTATTTTCGATAGCAGACCTACGCGTTTTAAATGCCGCTGCAGTCCTGAGAAAATGCAGCAGGTTATTAAAATGCTTGGTGAAGAAGAAACAAAAATTATGCTTAAGGAGCAGGAAAAAATAGAAATTACTTGTGATTTTTGTAATCAGAAGTATGCTTTTGATCCTATTGATGTAGCTATGATATTTAAGGGTTGAACCTCATTCTGAACCATCCGACGCGGCAACCAAGCCGCGTGCCATGGCTGGGGCTGGCTACACCCCAACCTTCAAACCACTACACGCTTCATGCAATGCCATCAATTTACTCCTCGTATCCGTCCTAAAAAGTCCTACCCGACCCAGACACTGAGACAAATACCGCTTGATTAGGTTATTATGCAAATCAACATTATCAACCACGTCCTGCTCATTCAACGCATCACTTATTTCTTCTATAAAATCTGCAGTTTCGTTATATCTTTGCGCTGGTTCCAAAGCTAAAAAATTAGAAAATTTTTCAGAAAGCGAATATGCCAAGGCCGCGATGTTATTTGCTTTATCACTACGCGCTTCATCCTTCCCTTGTTCTTGTAATAAACTTATAGCCTTAGTTTTCAAATCATTTAAAGCGTGCTGGACTGTTTTGTATTTAGCCAGCTGCGTGTCTTTAGGCGTTTGTGCTTGTACTAAGCTCATTTTTCGCAAAACATCCGTAGACACATCACGTAAATCTTTAATCCTTTGTTCTTGTGGTGCTAATGCAGCGTTTACTGCCGCAGGCTCGTCCTTAGCTTCAGTCGTAGCCACGGGGTTTTCTTTATTCGGAGGTTTTTTAATTGAATTAGTTGCCTGTTGCACTATTCTGAAAAAGCGTGAAGAGGCACTGGGGCCTGCATGTTTACATGGATACATTTTGTCCATTAAGTCTGCAACTGCTTTCATTTCATAACTCACAGTAGCTATAGTTATTGGCGATTTTTGATTTAATTTAGTTCTGTAGTTAACTATCTCTCCACCCAGATTCTCCATAGTTCTTTCAATAGTATCCAAAACTTCCTGGATTTCATGCGAAAATAATTCTTCATGCTCCAAACGCATCGTGTTTTCGCCTGCATTAGATATTTCTGCAAATGCATGATTCACTTTAACCACACTTTGCCTAATTACCTCGCATAAATTGACTAATACTTCAAAGATTTCCCGGCAATGATCGGGATCTTTTGCATACAAATCACCCAACTGCTTAATGCTTTTTAATAAATGGGTGCATAAGTACTGCATGGAAATGACACTATGAATGACTCGTGCAAAATCTGCCATTACCTCAGTTCTATCTAAAACATCTTTATCTTGAGTAACAGGCTCAAACTTTGGCTCTTTGTTTTTTTTCACAAGCTTGGTATTGATAAAATTATGTGAGTGCTCAAAGATTTCTCGTATCTGATGCATTTGTTTTTGATAGCGTTCTAATTCCTTTTGATCGATAGTTCCATGACCAAGCATACGTTCTATTGATCGTGCTTTTTCAGTAAATTTAAATAATTCTGCTGGGGCCCATTTTTTGGGATCAAGCAACCTCCCTACAGGATTTAAGGACATCAAATAATAATCGGCTAAAGCTTCAATCCAGTCTTGAAATACTGACTTTGGTAAGATTATCTCTTCATCATGTTTTAATTCCAATCCAAGCACTTGAGTGCTTACATAACGTTTACGTAAAATTCTTTCACCTAACTCTTCAATGGCTGCCGTTTCCGACAAATGTGCATACTGGGTCGGAACCATCATTTTAACTAATTTGCGCAACAAACTGGCACTGCAATTGGTACAATTATCTCTTAGTTCGGCAATCAACTCCTCTAAAGATAAAGACTCCTTATGCCGTTCAAGCGCTTGTTTTGCTTCTCTTATATAAGCCACCGCGGGTTGCAAACGTGAAAAGTGCTGGGAATTGGTTCTTCCTTCCAAAGAAGAATAGGCAACAATAAATTTAGATATGGCATCTAAATAGGCGATATCATAATCATAACCTTGAAAATTAAGGCATTTTGTATCTAACATGTTTAACAAATAGGATAAAACTCCAGCGGTAGTATCCCGATGATTATCGCGGCTGAAATAATATTCTTTGATTTTAAAAATTGCACTTTGTACTTTTTGTCTGTAACCGGATAAGGCGATGTCCGAACCGTGAGGTAATTGTTTACCAATAGCTTCCACTTCATCACGCGTGTAATGCAAGGAACTTGCTATACCGGATTTTTCATCTGTATTCAGTTTAAAAATTGGTGGGAATCCCTGCACATCATTAAATCCAGGAACATAGATCCTATCTAAATACTTTTTGTGCAAGTTGTTAATTTTTTGGATTTCTTTTCGGTATTTTTTTTCTTCGAATGACTCAAATTGTTTATAGACAAAAACTGCTGCAGCTACAGTAACCAGAACACCACCAACAACCAATGCAGCTATTGGCTCTTTTGCACCCGCCTGAGCAAGACTTAAAGCAGTTGAACTTGCAAAATTCTTTTGCATAGGTAACCTCCATGTTTTAGGGTATTTTTATCACTGCAAGGACAATTTAATCGACGCCATTACTCCCGAATCCACATCACTAAAATTCAAATATTCACCACGCATTGCTTGCAAAATTTGCTGCAATCGTAAAAATTCGGCGCTTAATTCAAAATACAATCCGCCTGATTTAGCCTCATGCAATTCACCTACAGTCAAATATGCCGCCTGGCCTAAATCTGAAAAATAATTAAGACTGACATGTCGTTTTTGGGCGAGCCCGGGAAACAAACCGCAAAATAATAAACTTTTATCACCTACATCGCGTAATAACTCCTTTTGCAGAGTACGTGGTTTGTGCCAAGACTCTAAAAAATCCAAGGCTACTACTGACTCAAGCAATTTGGGGCCTTGAGCAAAACGCATGAGCAAAAAAACGAGATAACTTTCGGTGGTTTCATTCAAAATAAGTCGTGTAGATGCTTGAGCCTCATTCACTAAGGCATGCCATTGACTCATATCGGTGGGATGTAGAATTAATTCTTTCATAATACCTCCCTTTAGGTACTTCTTATATTAATTCTAGCAAAAATTGAGCTCATTTAACCTAATTATCAGAAAAATAATCTAAATCTTACATTTGAGGTAGGCTTTTATCCTTCATTCCTGTATAATGGCAAATCTCTGAACACTTATAAAGAACTGCGTCGTACATTATGATTGAAAAAATTCGCAATATCGCCATTATCGCTCACGTTGACCATGGCAAAACTACCCTTGTAGATAAATTACTCCAACAAACAGGCACTCTAAACGAGCGCGCACCAACTGTTGAACGCGTTATGGACTCTAATGCCCTAGAAAAAGAACGTGGCATTACCATTTTGGCTAAAAACACCTGTGTTTATTGGAAAGACCATCAAATTAATATCGTGGATACCCCAGGACATGCTGATTTCGGCGGTGAAGTAGAACGTATTCTGTCTATGGTTGATAGTGTATTGCTTTTAGTAGACGCCGTAGATGGCCCAATGCCTCAAACGCGTTTTGTGACGCAAAAGGCTTTTGCTCGTGGCTTAAACCCCATAGTTGTTATTAATAAAATTGACCGCCCAGGTGCCAGACCACACTGGGTTATGGATCAAGTATTTGATTTATTTGACAATTTAGGCGCAAATGACGCGCAATTAGATTTTCCTGTAGTGTATGCTTCGGCTCTTAATGGTTTTGCGAAGCTCGATTTGGAAGATGAGGCAACAGATATGTCGGCCTTGCTCCAAACGATTATTGATAAGGTTTCTCCACCGCAAGTCGATGCAGAAGGACCTTTTCAAATGCAAATCAGTTCTTTATCTTATTCTTCTTATGTTGGAACCATAGGCATAGGTCGGGTAACACGCGGACAAATTAAAGCTAAATCTCCAGTTAAAATTATTGATAAAGACGGCAATATCCGTACGGGTCGTTTACTCCAATTACTTGGATTTAAAGGTTTGGATCGTGTTGAAATTGAAGAGGCTAACGCAGGTAATATCATTGCCGTAACCGGTATTGAGGCATTAAATATTTCCGATACGATTTGCGATCCTAATTTAGTTGAGCCTTTACCACCATTATTAGTGGATGAGCCTACTATTAGCATGACCTTCCAAGTAAATGATTCACCTTTGGCAGGACAAGAAGGTAAATACGTAACTTCTAGAAAAATCCGTGAACGTCTGGATACTGAATTATTACATAACGTAGCTTTACGCGTTGAGGATTCAGCTGATCCGGATAAATTCCGAGTTTCTGGACGTGGTGAATTGCACCTATCCATTCTTATTGAAACTATGCGTCGTGAAGGATATGAGTTAGCAATCTCAAAACCGGAAGTAATCATTAAAGAAGTCGATGGCGAACAACAAGAGCCTTATGAACGATTAACTGTAGACGTTGAAGAAAACAATCAAGGTGCGGTTATGGAAAAATTGGGCGAACGTCGTGGCGATTTGCAAAATATGATTCCTGACGGTAAAGGTCGCGTTCGCTTGGATTATCTTGTGCCTACTCGCGGTCTAATTGGTTTTCATAATGAATTTTTATCATGCACTTCAGGTACTGGTTTAATGTACCATGTATTTGATCATTATGGACCAGCTATCAAAGGTCGTATCGGTAAGCGTGCCAATGGCGTACTTATTGCTAACTGTTCCGGTATTGCGCGCGGGTTTGCCTTATTTAATTTACAAGAACGTGGTCGTTTATTCTTAGAACCACAATCAATTTGTTACGAAGGTATGTTGGTTGGTATACATGCCAGAGATAATGATTTGGTGGTTAACGTCACAAAAGAGAAACAATTAACTAATATGCGTGCCTCAGGAACTGACGAAAATATTATTTTAACTCCAGCAGTGAAGTTTTCACTTGAAGAAGCGCTGGAATTTATAGATGATGATGAATTAGTGGAAGTTACGCCAGTTTCTATTAGACTACGTAAAAAAGCCTTAAAAGAACACGAAAGGAAAAAAGCATCGCGATCTGCTAATAGTGAAGAATAATAAAAAATATGAAAGCTAAGTTTAAACGTGCAATTTTATATGCTAGACAACACCGAGCCAACCATGGCGTAAGCGAAAGTTTACGCCGCTTGGCTGATTTCCTCGAAAGACAAGACATCAGCACTTTTCAAGATATAGAAACCAAAAACAGTTTTGATATGAACTTGCCCGTTTTACCCAGAGAAAGCATGGGTGAAAAAAATGATTTAATCATCGTGGTCGGAGGCGATGGCAGTTTACTTTCTGCATCAAGAATGGCAATACAAGTGAATACCCCAGTAATCGGCATAAACCGCGGACGTTTGGGATTCCTAACTGATATCTTACCGGATGATATAGACACGCTACTGAGCGAAGTTCTTGCCGGGTCGTACACTGAAGAAAAGCGTTTTTTATTACATGCACGCATTTTTGATCAAGAAAACACTTATTTTGAAGGCGATGCTTTAAATGATGTGGTTTTAAGCCGCGGCAATGAAACGCATTTGGTTGAATTTGAAGTCTATGTCAATGATCAATTAGTGAGCAATTACCGTTCTGACGGTATGATCATAGCGACTCCAACGGGTTCCACCGCCTATGCTCTATCGGCAGGAGGCCCCATTATGCATCCGCAAATTAATGCCATCATCTTGGTGCCCATGTTTTCCCATAGCTTAAGTTCTAGACCTTTAGTTGTAGACGGAGAATCTAAAATTGAGCTACATATCAGTGAATACAATGAATCTGATTTGAGGATTAGCTGTGACGGACATGAGTCACGCATGGTTAAACCAGGACAAAAAGTATCGATTACTAAAAACGGTCATCAGCTGCGTTTGTTACATCCACTAAACTATCATTATTATGATACACTACGCAGTAAGCTAGGCTGGGAATCCAAACATCAAGGATAGAATATGCTCACAACCTTGTGCATAGAACATTTCGCAATCGTAAAACATTTAGAAATGGATTTTTCTCAAGGCATGACTGCCTTTACTGGTGAAACTGGTGCCGGTAAATCCATTATGATAGATGCATTAATGCTAGCCTTAGGCGGTAGAGCCGATGCCTCAGCAATAAGACCCGGTGAAGAAAAATGCGATATAACTGCTGGATTTGTTTTTGATAAAAACTCTGAGCCTGCTCTGTGGTTAAAAGAAAACGACATCGCTTGCGAGGATGGTGAAATCTATTTACGCCGCATACTTTATGCGGAAGGTCGTTCCAAATCTTATATTAATGGCCAACCCTTCCCACTACAAAAATTAAAAGAATTAAGCGAGCTGCTTGTACATATTCATGGGCAACACCAACACCAAACCTTAATGCAACATACGACCCATCGTCAGCAACTCGATTTATATGCCAAACATCAAAACTTATTAGATGAGGTTGCGCTGCTTTATAAGCAACACCAACAAATTAAACAACAAATTGAAAAATTAAAAAATCTTGAAAATCACGAAGATAAAATTAATTTACTGCAATTCCAAATTGATGAATTAGACAATCTGAATCTACAAGTTGATGAAGTTCAATTGCTTCATCAAGAACATCAAATGCTGCATCATGCTAAAGAATATTTGCAACACAGCCAAGACGCCATTCAACTATTAAATGGCGATGATGGACCAAATATTTGTTCTGGATTAAATCAGGTATTACACAACTTGGGTGCCTTACCGCAAAATAACAAACAAATTCAAGTTGTTAGTGAGTTAATTAATAGCGCTTTAATTCAATGTGAAGAAGCTGCTGACGAATTGCATCTATTTGCTGAAAAAGTACAACTGGATCCACAAAGATTACACGATTTAGAAACCCGAATGAGTCTAATCCATAATCTAGCCCGCAAATATCATGTGGACAGCAGTCAACTCCCAGAACTAAAAAATAGTTTGCAGGGGCAATTAAATCAGTTAATTGATTGCGAACAAAAATTAGCTGCACTGGAGTTACAACTACATCAAATGGCTAAGTCTTACGAAATCGCCGCCCTAAAATTAAGACAATCACGCCAGCAACATGCACTTAAACTAGCTAAAGAAATTACCCAAAGCATACAAAAACTAGGAATGCCCAAGGGTTGGGTTGAATTGGAAATTTCCCCCTTAGATAAAATGCACGTACATGGTTTCGATAAAGTCGAATATAAAGTATGTACTAACCCAGGAATGCAACCCGATTCTTTAGCTAAAATTGCCTCTGGGGGCGAACTTTCCCGAATTAGTCTGGCCATACAAATGATTACTGCACAAAGAGGTGCGACCCCCACTTTATTATTTGACGAAGTGGATGTGGGGATAGGCGGTGCAACTGCGGCCCTAGTAGGACAAATGCTCAGACACTTGGGAGAAAGGCTGCAAGTATTCTGCGTTACCCATCAGCCCCAAGTAGCCTCAGCAGCACACCAACACTATCTTGTTGAAAAACATAGCGATAATAAACAAACCGTGACACAAATAACTCTATTAAATGCTAATGAAAAAATCCAGGAAATTGCTAGAATGTTAGGTGGTTTGATTATAACGGAACAAACAAAAACGCATGCAAAGGAGCTTTTATCACAGAATACTGATTAAAAAAAATATTTAATAAAAAAACAACACATTCAATAAAAACGTGCTATAATTAGCTTGTAACAATTTAGGAAATTAACATGTCAGATAAAATACGCGGTACAGTAAAATGGTTTAATGAGTCCAAAGGTTTCGGTTTTTTAGAAAGTGGCGGTAAAGATTATTTTGTACATTTCAGTGCAATCCAAAGCAGTGGTTTTAAAACTCTTGCTGAAGGTGCTACAGTAATGTTCAAAGCAAGCAATGGACAAAAAGGCCCACAAGCTGAAGAAGTTGAAGTAGTCTAATTCAATATTCGCACCTCATTCCATTTCAGATTGAAAAATCTTTTATTGAATGAGGTGTTTTTCTTTGTTTCAAGCAATTACTAATTTGCGAAGTCTCCCTGTGCTACATATTGCTCTATACCGACCAGAAATTCCTCCAAATACAGGTAATATCATAAGGCTATGTGCCAATACTGGCGCACAATTGCATTTGATTCATCCTTTAGGATTTTCCTTAGAAGACAAACAGATGCGACGAGCAGGATTGGATTACCACGAATGGGCATCCATTAATCATTATGATAATTGGGATCAATTTGCTCAAATGAATGCAAAAAAGCGAATCATTTGTTGCAGCACCAAAAGCGCTCAGACTCATAGTGAAGTACAATACCAAACAGATGATATTCTCCTTTTCGGACCCGAAACTAAAGGTCTACCCCCGCATATACTGCAAGAACACGCTGGCGTACGCATACCCATGCAAGCAAATAGCCGCAGCATTAACCTATCTAATGCAGTTGCAATCATACTGTTCGAAGCCTGGCGGCAGTTAGACTACAAATAATACAAAATTCCGTTAATGTACTATATTTAAACTAGCAAGTACCTAAACTAACGGAATAAATATGTCTTCTGCTGAACGAATTTTGTCCATTATAACCCGCAAGTCTATAGAGTCCTGGGTTATATACCTGAAAGCAGATTTGCAAATAGCTCAAAACTGCAAAACCGCCCGTGAAACTCTATTAAAAATATTATGTGATACCAAACTGTTTTCCCCTGAGATCGTCACAGCTTTTAAAGACCATCCACCCAATAGAAAATACCCTATAACTGATACTGATCCAGAAATAATTGTCTTATATAAAAACATAGTTAATGCACTATTAGCTATGGAACAAGCATTAAAAAGACTAGAAGAAATTAATATAAATCCTGACCAGTATTATCTAACAATGGGTACAAAGGCCTTAGGGGTAGTACAAAATTCAGTCAATGAAATATATGAAGCAATTCAACTAATTAATCAAAGCAAAGCCGGGGTACAATCTATCGTTAGCCCAATTTTTACACTATTGACTCCTAAAATTATTCAACTGCAAAATAAAATGCACAGCTTATCAAGCGGTGTATCTGAAAACAGAGCCATGGACCTTGCAGCAGCGATTAATATACTTCCCAATGAAGAACACAAAGATAAAGACACTAGCTTGGAAATAATTAGTACTTTTACCTATACCTTACCCCAATATTTGGATCTGTTACAGGAGCTTGTAGCACCCAAAGCCACAAAATTAAGTTCTGTCCATAAGGAAAAACTCCAGGCTCAAGCACAAATTATGAAAGAGAAACTAAAAAATTTAAGCGATGCTCAATTAGGAAGTGCTGCTTATCATTCGGCTAATGTTTTAACAAGATTATTAGCTTTAAGTACCGAGGTACTCAACAAAAGTGGTCCAGCACTAGTAACTGCGTATGATAAAGCGGTCCTCGAATTAAACAATATCCGTCAAGAAGTAATACCTGCATTAGTTATTGAACTTGAAAGAGCCGAACAAAATGCTGGCCTTCATGAAGGAGTCCTGATTAATACGCTAATTCCTAAAATAAATTACCTTTATGCAACAGTAGCTAATTCAATAGTCTCTTATGTAGCTGATCCAGCTAATATGGTGCAGCAGGCTCAAGCAGCGCTCAACTCAATCCCACTTAAAGCGATGAGAAAACTTGTTGGAGATAAAAATAAAATTACATACTCCAACTCCACAATAAATTCTGAAAATTTGCCGATATTATTTAATGCAGAAGCCTTATATAAAATAGAGTACGAAAGAAGGACGCGCTTAAACGCTGCAAAAATCCTACAAAATAATCAAAAAATAGTGGATACTGCCGAGCAATTTTTTTTAAGTTTAGACGCGCTCACCAAAGAACAGTACTTTACCGATTTACTCTACGTAGAGGCGGATAAAAAAATACTACTCTGGCACGATTATTTATTGATTCGTCCACACATACAAGCAACTAATCCCGACATTGATCGCTTTTTGATTTATGCTTTAGATCCTAAAAATACCAAAACTTCCACCTTAACTACTATAACAAGTGCCCTAAGCAATCCTACAGAAGCTATAAACAATGTAACTAATACGCTGGATGCAATCGGCACTGCATTTATGGATATATATTATCAACATTTATGGGGAATAGAGCCTGAAACTACTGTATCAATACCCATTATAAACCAAATGAAAGACGATTTTGCCTCCTTAATAAGCCTTGGAAAAAACACAATTGCTGCCGTTGTAGCCTGTAAAACCAGTGTTATCACCCATATCTACCAGGAGCATGCGCAGGGAGTATTTGATCAAGCACACATTAATAGAGCCAGTAATTACGCCTATGAACACTACCATACTAGCAAACCCAGCTCAGAACCAACAATTTTATTGCTTGCACACCAAGTACAAGCCCTTAAGTTACAAATTACTGATTCTGAAAATAGTGGTGTAGCAATTACATCTAAAATAATAGACCTCACAGAAGCCGAAAAAGGATTGAACGAGTTTTATCACTTGCTCAGAGACATTGACGATATACAAGCAAATATTAGCGGCCTTGCAGGGGAACAAAAAGAACCATTAAGAAAAGCCTATCAAAAATTTCAAGCTTATTTTCTAAGTTCTGCTTGTGACTATGGAACCTTGGCTAAACGTCAGGAATTAAATGACCGAATTGTCAACTCCTTAAATGAATTGACGCTCATGCAACAAGCGCAAAATACAGCCTTATTAAAAAAGCCCAAATTAAATAAGCAAGTTTTAATGGCAATGAAATCCGATCTGAAAGAAAATTTACAGGAAATCAAAACTAATTTAATCCAGGTTCGAAATGAAATTATTGATGCAGATTTAAAAGCAAAACCCAAAACACCTATTGCAACTGATAACAACAAAGATAATAGCCTATTTGAGAGTATCCGATCACTAGAACTTTCAATTAAGTTGGATAAATTTATTCAAAATACCTTATTTACACATTTACAAACAAAGCTCTCACCTACAGTATTTAAAGAATTATTTGGTGCTGCAACAAGCTTGAACGATATCAAATTACCCTATACTGATATGTACCTGGATGGACCAGAAGTTCAAAGATACAAACAGCTTATTAACGCACTATATCAATTGCACCAGGGCTTAAAAAAAATCGAACATTTTGAGGACTACTCTAATGAAGAGATGCTGTCGAGGAAAGGACTATTTATATGGACGCTGTTAGATACTATAGGTAATAATTTAGGCCATACATATTTTCATTTACATCAGCTTAGCGCTGATCCCGAACTAAATAAAATACTCAATCAAGGATTGGAGATACTAAAACCAATTACCGATAATCAACTAATCAAAAGCTATCTGCCTCTTTCTTTCGAAAGTTTTGCTACTTCCAAAACAAAAACCATCAATGCTGTGGACGAATGGAAAAAACAACAAGAAATTGTGCAGACAGTATTACAAGGAAAAGAACTACCTAAAAAATCCAATGCGCCAGAAACAATTAAAAAACAACAGTTGCATTCTGGAAAAGATTATTCTGAAACGGAAGAAGCGAAAGCTAATAAAACACTACGAGATACATTGAGTGGCTTTATTAACTATCTAGTCCCCCAAGAATTCATACCTTCTTTTTTGAAAAAAGATAAACCAACAACCCCCACTCAAATAGACACTATTGCTAACTATATCTATAGCATTATTCCCAATGAATTAAAAAGTATGACCGAAGAAGAGCATACTATAACAGAAGAAGATGAGGAACTTGTGGTCGTAACGACGCCTGAAGAAGATGTTAACCAGAAAATGCGGCTCTTTGTACATGCTGTATCTAAGGTTACTCAGGCAAATCCTTATGCGCACCAACGTTTTGTTAATACCATGATTGTATTCGAACAGCAGCTTTCAAAAATTACTAAGCTTGGTAAGGAGGCCACTTTAAAGAAACTAGGGTCTTTAGAAAAACTCGCCACCGATGTACTCGAAATATGCGATGAACTAGAAGTGCAGTTTGGCTATAAAGCAGGTTCGCTCTCAGAACCTATCTATCAGCGATTTCACCAGTTCTATGATGCGCTCCTCCTTAATCTGAATATAGATGAGAGTATTAAAACAAAATTATTCACACAAGGCAGTAAGACTACCATCAATAGATTAAATCAAGCACGAATTGATTTGTTAACTTCAAGTCCTGAACATTCTGAAGCTAAAAAAATAGTAACTGCTTTCAATGAGTTTGAGAAACTACTTGACGATTATTTTGTTATTGATTTTGCAAATAGAGAAAATGAATTTCTTGAAAAATACCAAAAGCTACAACCTTATTTATTTCAAATTAATCCAAGTTTTGACATGCATTATTTTTTTCGACCCTTAAAAACACCGAATGATTTTCTTGCCGCTTATGATGAAATTATCCTATTACAAGCACCAATCTTTAAGTTAGCAGAAAGAAGCGAAAAAAGTAATTCGATAACAAAAGAATTACATGCTGAGCGTATAAGGTATTTGGAAAAATTGATGGAACTTGAAGCGAGTCAAGCAAAGCAAAGGGAGAAATACTTACGGCTTAAGCAATTTGTAGGTCAGCAATTAAAAAATACTCCCGAATTAGTAAATGCTATTGGCACAGAATACATGGATATTTTTATCAACCAAGTGCTCAATGAAATGAAGGACCTTCCTAATAATACGCTAACAGCATCAAAAATCGCTGAAACATTGAATTCAAAAAAAGCTTTAATAGCTGGATATTCATTCTTAAAAGTTATTGTACAAGAAACGAATAAGCGAATAAAACAAGAAGAAATGCTTTATGAAAAGGATGCGATTAATTTAGGAAGAATTGAAAAAATTGAAGCCTTGAACGAATATCGAATCAAGTTACTGAGGATACGCTTACCTATTAATGCAACCGGCGATACGGTATCCAATCTGCTTTCAAAAAACTCCAATTTTAAATCCATTGATACCTTGAATAAAGAGTATGATGCTCTCATTAAAGCCCATGCTATTTTAGAAAAAATGCATCATCGTTTAGCGAACCTATATAATCCTACCAAACATGATTTGGATAAAATCACCTATATTAATACCTTAAAAACCATGCTTGGTTCCAATATACAAGACTTACCTACACGCTTCAAAAGCGTTCTTGAGTTTACTCAAAAGGAAGAAAACAGTTCCATAATAAACGATACAAATCCTGAAGAGCTGTCTTTGTATACTTCTTTCAGAAGAACTATTTCTGCTTTTTTCAATATTAAAATTCAATGGATGTTTTGGAAAGAAGTTGACAATGATCATGAGTTGGAATTAACAACAGGACTTGAAGAAATCAAAAAAACTTTGACCTCGTTCAATCCTGGTGATGAGGGTGGTTCGGGGCCACCAATCCTTTAATTAAGATTGGAAAAAGTGACGATAGCTCAGGGGCTAACCTACTCTTTACTCAAATGCGTTTTACGTTCTTGCATAGTTTCAACGCTGTTAATCACTGTTTGGTTACAAATTTCGACCATCAAAGGCAGACTATTTAGAGGCTTGCCCTCACGAATGCAATAAGCTATTAAAAAACTATCTTGCCAGATTTTTTCACGCTTTCTCATTTCTACTTTAGCCCATAAAGCCATCCATAAAAAATGAAATTGCCATAAGTCTCTATGTTGTTCCATTTCTTGAGCAAATACTTGCTCAACGGCTTCTTCCAAACGACAGACTTTAACGCCGTCAATATAACTACTATTATGATTAACAATTTTATCAATCAATGGACTTTCCAAGTACCAAGACTCGGTGAACTTTTTATTTTTAAACCAGGATTTAGACCGCTTTAAGGATTGAGTAATTATTTCTTGTGTGAACGGGACTATTTGCACGCTTAGGGATTCGAAAATATAATCCATATCTAATTTCTTGGGACGAAAGCGTAAGCCTATTAATTCTTGTATTTCTAATAAATGTAAATCCGGTATCATGCCACGTTCTATAGTTACCGCTAGAAAATGTTCTACCATTACTTGCAAATAATCCAGATCCACATCCCTTAAGGTTACCGTGCCATCAAAAACCTGAGCATAGTACTCATCTACTTCTTTAGCTGAAATTTTCGCGGTTAACCAAACGTCTTTAATACCAATATTATATTTTAACAATAATCCGCAAAGTCTTTGTTTTCTTTTATGTTTCACATGAATGAATATTCCTTGTGAACCAAGTCCATCCACTTCGCTAGCCCTTATCACTATATTGTTAGGGGAGATTATTTCGGGTGCAAAAACAACGCCCTTTTTGCGTTGAATTTTAATCCACTTATTAAAGGTAGGATGGAAATTATCTGGATACCAATGTTTAATTACTTCCAGACGCGACAAGGACAGCGAGCTCAATATCACTTCATTAATTATCTGTTCAATAGTTTGCACTACTACTTCACGAACTTCTGCTTTGGGATGCAATAAAGTAAGCAAAGCAATATCCTGACCCTCATCAATACTGTATAAATCAACCACCAAATCAGCAAAAAAATCAGGGGGCATTGCATAACTTTGTGCGAAAAAGTTTTCCACAATATCAAAGCTGGATAAATCCGATAACTCATGAATCAATTCTTTAATTGAATCTAAATGCGCCAAAGTATCAAACTCTTCAGAAGAATCATCATCCTGATTTGCTAATTCAAGATAGGCATTTTTTAACTTAGTCGATAGTTCTACGTGTACTTCATAAAAAGCATTGAGAATGGGCAACCAAAAACTCAATGAATGTTTGTGGGTATTAATAAGATCTGCTAAATGATCCATTAATTGCGTTAGTACTTTGCTAGCAACTTTATTCTTACCCTCAGCCGCTGCTTCTAATTGTGCTACACAAATATCCAGCGCAAAAATACAAGCTGAATAAATAGGCGGATCATCATCTATCTGATCTTCATCAAAAGCATCAATTAAATCAACCAAATGAAAGGCAAATTCTGGGTGTTGTAAAAATAGGGCATAAAATTGTGGATCTGGCTCATCATTTTTCTGAATTAATAAGGCCATCTCGGCAACAAGATTTTGCAAATCTTCCGTACTTGGTCTCATAATATCTTTGGCACCTTTCGTGGTTTACCGTGCTCATCAACTGCAACAAACACGAATACACCTTCAGTAACAAGATATTTATCGTTTTGTGTTGCAGGAACTGCCCAAACCTCAACACCGATAGTCATTGATGAGTTGCCTTGTTTTTGCAAAGCAACATGACAACTAACAACATCACCTACATGGACTGGTTTTAAAAAAGTCATAGAATGTATGGCAATAGTTACCACTCTACCCTTAGCCAATTTTTTGGCTAATACACCTGCTGCTAAATCCATTTGTGAGACTATCCAACCGCCAAAAATATCGCCATTAGGATTAGTGTTCATGGGCATAGCCAAAGTTTGTATGGTTAACTCACCAGCAGGTGCTCTTGTCATTACCTATCCACCACGTTTTAATTTAGAAAAAGCATCTGCCATAGCCGTATTAAATACTGACTTTTGTTTTACTGGCTCTGCTTTTTTTAACGCTTCGGGTTTTTTCTTGAAATTAGAGTTTTTGAAATCAGGTTTTTTAAATTCTGACTTTTTCTCTGAGTCTGTAGTTTTAGCAGCTTTTGCTGGTGCTGCCTGCGCTTTTTCTTCAAGCTTCATACTTAAGCCTATGCGCCTGCGCTCCAAATCAACCTCAACAACTTTAACGGTAACAATATCGCCTGCTTTCACTACGGTACTTGGATCACTAATAAAACGATTGGTCATGGCAGAAATATGGACCAAACCATCTTGATGCACCCCTATATCTATAAAGGCTCCAAAATTAGTCACATTACTAACCACACCTTCCAAGATCATTCCTACTTGCAAGTCTTTGATGTCCTCAACACCTTCTTTGAATTGAGCTGTTTTAAATTCCGGACGTGGATCACGACCTGGTTTTTCCAATTCACGCAGTATGTCTTTGATAGTTGGCACACCAAATACTTCGTCAACAAATTGGCTGGCATTGATGTTGTGTAACACTTCTTTATTACCAATTAATTCTGCTATACCGACATTTTTAGCAGCAATAATTTTTTCAACCAAAGGATAGGCTTCTGGATGGACACAAGAAGCGTCCAGGGGATTATCACCTTGCATAATGCGCAAAAACCCTGCCGCTTGTTGAAATGCCTTTTCACCCATTCGATTGATTGCTTTTAACTGTTCCCGATTTTTAAATACACCGTTTTCGTCACGAAATTGAACGATGTTTTTTGCCAACGATTCATTAAGTCCAGAAACGCGGGCTAATAATGCGGCAGAAGCGGTATTGACATCAACACCCACGGCATTTACACAATCTTCCACTACGCCATCAAGGCAACGTGCCAAACGTGTTTGGTTCACATCATGTTGGTATTGACCAACGCCGATTGCTTTGGCTTCGATTTTAACCAATTCAGCTAAAGGATCTTGTACTCTGCGTGCAATAGACACAGCGCCACGTAAACTAACATCCAAATCTGGAAATTCATTACTTGCCAATTCAGAGGCTGAATAAACCGAAGCACCTGCTTCACTGACTATAATTTTGGTCAGGTGCATATCCGGATACATTTTAATTAAATCTGCAACCAATCGTTCGGTTTCACGCGAACCTGTACCATTACCAATACTAATTAAATTGACATTATGTTTGACCGCTAATTTTGCTAAATCAGCAATAGACTGATGCCATTCATTCTGCGGAGCAAAGGGAAAAATAACTGTGTAATCAAGCAGCTTACCGGTAGTATCAACTACAACAACTTTTACACCAGTTCTAATTCCTGGATCAAGTCCAATAGTAATTTTAGGACCAGCGGGTGCTGCTAATAATAAGTCCCGTAAATTTCTGGAAAAAACCTTAATAGCTTCTTCATCAGCAAACTCACGCAAACGCGTTAATAATTCCAGCTCTAATTTGGTAAATAGTTTAATCTTCCACGTCATGCGAACTGTTTCTATTAACCAGGCATCAGCCTTACGCTTGTTGTCTACAAGTTTAAAATGACTAGCAACTTTTTGTTCGCCGAAATCCGCTTCATTTTCTGGGAGAGTAAGCGATACTTGCAACACACTTTCACGACGCCCTCTAAATAAAGCCAAGGCCCTGTGTGAAGGGATTTTTTTAATTGCTTCTGAATAATTAAAATAATCGGAAAATTTAGTAACAGCATCTTTCTTTTTGCTACTACCAACTGAGGTGACTATACCTTTGTTCCAGAGGTATTCGCGTAATTCATTAATTAAATCAGCGTCTTCAGCAAAACGTTCCATAAGAATATGTCGCGCCCCGTCCAAAGCAGCCTTAGCATCGGCAATTTCTGCTTCAGCATTAATAAACTGCTGCGCATGTTCCTCAGGATCTAAATCAGGATTATTGCATAAATCATTGGCCAGAGGCTCTAAACCTGCTTCAATGGCAATTTGCGCTTTAGTTCGACGCTTGGGTCTATAAGGTAAATATAAATCCTCAAGTCTGGTCTTTGTATCTGCTGCTAAAATACTGCGTTCCAATTCAGGTGTGAGCTTTTCTTGCTCGCGAATTGAATCGAGTACAACCTGTCGCCGCTCATCTAATTCACGTAGATAAATTAAGCGTTCTGCCAAATACCTCAACTGTATATCATCAAGACCTTCAGTAACTTCCTTGCGATAACGAGCTATAAAAGGAACCGTTGCTCCCTCATCCAACAATTTAATTGCAGTTTCTACCTGAGATACTTTGATTTTAAGTTCTTGTGCAATAATCGCTGCTGACTCTAACTTCTCTTGAATCATCTACATCCCACCCCAAATGATAAAAAATCGACACATTATATACCTATATAGAAATAGATGTAAAATGCAGCCGCCTTACTCCACTGTTACCGATTTTGCCAGATTTCGCGGCTGATCCACATCGGTGCCTTTAGCAACTGCTACATGATAAGCCAACAATTGCAAAGGAATAGTGTACACTATCGGAGCAATCCAGGAACCACATGCAGGGACATTAATTAAACGATCGGCTTTTTCTGTTTTATTGCCCCAAAGTTTATAATCGTGAACAAAAACTATTAATTGGCCGCCACGCGCGCTAACTTCATGTAAATTTGATTTTATTTTTTCCAAAAGCTCATCGTTTGGTGCAATGGTAAACACTAACATATCTA
>JBAZRP010000014.1:0-41979 GCA_041662885.1 Legionella sp. | reverse complement strand
CGGATGAGGGTGGTGACGGTACTGAAATTTTTTGTCAATGCCACTTTGCTAAGCCCTCATCCGCCCTACGGGCACCTTCTCCCCGAGGGGAGAAGGGAGCTTCGATTGGGTTCAAAAAGGTGGGGATCCCTCAGGTCATTAACCCAGCATTTGCTCTGTATTCTTTATTGATAAAATTCCTCAAATTGATATAATTCTCAGCATTTCTACTTGTGCTTTAAGAGGTTGTTATGGAAGTTTTAACGGATATTGATTTTTATACGGCACCCCGTTATTCAAAAAAATCTCCCCTAGATAAACCGTTCAATTATAGTTTTCATATCAAATGCATGGCTGGTATTGTTATTGTTAGTTCTTTAATTGCCTTGTTTTGTTTTAATCCTGTTGCTGGTTGGATAGGACTTGGAGTGGTAGCTGCTGTTGCCGTCGGTTTGTTTGGATTTTTTAAAAGTCAACCGCATAAGCCAGCCGAGATTATTATTGCAAATCCAGACGCTGCCTTGGATTTTTAATTTTTACCTCTCGCTTATTAATCCTAATTCACTATATAATTGTGTTTTAATAAAAAGCCTAAATGGAACCCCATGGCTGCCAAATTTAATCATCATATGCCTTATGCGTGGCTATTTATTATCCCGCAATTAATTGTTACTTTAGTTTTTTTCATCTGGCCAGCTTGCGCAGCATTTCTGCAGTCGTTTTTTTTCGCAGATGCATTTGGTTTGCACAAAAACTTTGCTGGATGGAGTAACTTTACTGATTTATTTTCTGATCCCGCATACCTGAAATCGGTTTGGGTTACCTTTGTTATCGCTTTGAGTGTAACAGCACTTACTATGAGTTTTGGTTTGCTGATGGCGGTTTTGGTCAGTCATAAAAATAAAAGTCAGAGTATTTATAAGTCCCTATTGATCTGGCCCTATGCAATTGCGCCTGCGGTTGCGGCGATTTTATGGCGTTTTTTATGCCACCCTACTTTAGGCTGGTTAAGTCAAATTCTAAATTCTTGGGGTATCTCGTTTGATTATGTGAATAATCCGCGGCAAGCATTATTAGTAGTAATTCTTACGGCAAGCTGGCAACAATTTAGCTATAATTTCCTTTTTTATTTTGCGGCTTTGAAAGCTGTTCCAGGTTATTTAATCGATGCTGCAATTATGGATGGAGCGAGTTCTTGGAAACGATTTTGGCAAATTATTATACCAATCATTTCTCCAACCACGTTTTTCCTGTTATTGATGAATTTAATTTATGGTTTTTTCGATACTTTTGGCATCATTCAAGTAATGACGCATGGCGGACCTGGTAATAGTACTACTAATTTGATTTATAAAGTGTATAAAGACGGTTTTGAAGGCATGGATTTAGGTAGTTCATCAGCACAATCAGTACTGTTAATGCTGCTCGTTGTTACAGTTTCATTAATTCAATTTAAATATTTAGAACAAAAGGTACATTACGAATGAAATATGGCAAACGAATAGTCAGTCATGTAATTTTGTTACTTTTTGTTGGGCTTATGTTTATGCCTTTATATCTGGCTTTAATTGCTGCCAGTAAAGAGGGCGGTGCTTTGATGCATTCTTCCTTGTCCCTTATTCCTGGTACGGCTTTATTTACAAATCTTAAAACGGTCTTAATCGATGGCATCGCAGCAACCGGTGGTGAGCCTGTAGCTAGAATGTTGTTTAATAGTTTTTGGATGGCTATTTTTATAACTATTGGCAAGATTTTTTTGGCGCTTACTTCAGCTTTTGCTTTAGTTTATTTTGATTTTCCCTTTAAAAAAATCTGTTTCATTTTGATCTTTGCGACCATGATGTTGCCAGTTGAAGTGCGAATAGTCCCTACTTTTCAACTTATTGCCAGCTTTAATTTATTAAATTCCTTTACGGGTTTGACCTTACCTTTATTAGCTTCGGCTACAGGAACGTTTTTATTTCGACAATTTTTTAAAACCATTCCTAAAGAATTAGTGGATGCTGCAAAACTAGACGGAGCAGGGCCGGTACGTTTCTTTTGGGATATAGTACTTCCTTTATCGCGCCCACAAATTGCTGCCTTATTTGTTATTTTATTTGTGTATGGTTGGAATCAATATTTGTGGCCCTTATTGATTACTACTGAAACAAAAATGGCAACTATAGTAATGGGTATTCGGTATTTAGCAGGGGTTGGTGATCAGGTGCCTGAGTGGCATTATATTATGACTATTGCTTTGATTGCCTTAATTCCACCTTGTATGGTGGTGCTATTCATGCAAAGATGGTTTGAACGAGGATTGAAGTAGTTATGGTTACTGTTAGCTTACAAGATGTTTCCAAACAGGTTGATAAGACGGTCATATTAGACAACCTGAATTTATCCATCAAAAATGGTGAGTTTATGGTGGTTGTAGGGCCTTCTGGTTGCGGAAAGTCGACTTTATTACGTTTGATTGCAGGTCTTGAAGAAGTAAGTTCAGGTAAAATTTTAATTAATGATGTTTGCATTAATAATGTATCTCCTGCTAAAAGAGATATGGCTATGGTATTTCAAAACTATGCACTGTATCCGCATATGACCGTATTTGATAACATGGCCTATGCCTTGAAAATGCGCAAAGTTTCGAAAGAGGATATTAATAAACGAGTAAAAGCCGTAGCGAATTTATTGCAATTAAGTCCCTATTTAGATAGAAAGCCTGCCGAACTGTCGGGCGGCCAAAAGCAAAGAGTAGGAATGGGGCGCGCTATTATTCGCTCACCTTCAGTGTTTTTATTTGATGAGCCTTTATCTAATTTGGATGCAAAATTACGCACCGAAATGCGCCATGAGATAAAGAATATCCATAAAAAATTCAAGATTACCAGTTTGTACGTGACGCACGATCAAACAGAAGCTATGACTATGGCGGAGCGTGTCTTAGTTCTTAATCACGGGGTGATGGAACAAGTTGGAACACCACAGGAGCTTTATCAGACTCCAGCAAGTTTATTTGTTGCCGGATTTACAGGCCATTATCCTATCAATTTTATCAATGGCATCTATAATAAAACAAGTAGCACGATAGCAACGGGATTGGGGCTTGAGCATCCAGTTTTACATGAACTTAATGATAAAACAGAAGTGGTTTTGGCTATAAGGCCGGAACATCTGGAGCTTTGTACCAAAGATCATTCAAAAGCTGTAGAATTAAAGATTGAATTTATAGATGATATGGGTGCAGATAAATTAATTCAGGCCAAAAGTACTCGATCCGGCGAACGTTTTACACTACGTCTTCCGTCTGAACAGGAATTAAAGGGTGATCAGTTGTATGTAGCTTTACCAAGTACTAAGATACATTTATTTCATAAACAATCTGGTAAACGTATAGGAGAATGAAGTGAGCCAAGCTAAAACGGATTTAAAACCTATAGATACACCTATTTACGGATATTGGCAGGCTTTATATTTGTCATTTTTTTCAAAGCGCTTGTATGTGGATGTGGGTAAACGTTGGCGTGGGGTTTGTTTTTTTTACCTTTTATTAGTTGTTGCACTCTTGTCTATTCCGCTAGCTTATCGAGTGAGTGTGAATTTTGATAAGCAATTTCAAGAAGCTATAGTACAACCCTTATCGCAACTGCCGCCCTTATACGTACAAAAGGGTTTGATTTCAATTGATAAACCTGTTCCTTATTTTATTAAAAATGATAAAGGACAAGTTGTATTAATTATTGATACATCAGGTGTCATTAAAGACTTCACGCCTACTTATCCAGAACTTTCTATATTAATTACTAAAGACAGTATTATATACAAAATGCCTGCACCTAATTTGTTAAATATGCCTAATCCTCCCAAAAACTTTTCGCAACCGATAGTGCAACGTCTGGAACCTTCAGTAAATAGCTATTTCGAAGGAACGAAATTTATTGCTGAACCCAATGTTGGGAGATTGAAACTTGTTTCGCAAATTATGATATACCCTATAGTTACGCTACTGTTTTTTTCGATTTTTATAGTTATGTTTCCTGTGTTGGCTTTTATAGGCCAAGTATTTTCCTACGTATTTTTTACTTTTCAAATCAGTTACTTCCAAGCTTTGCGCTTGCTAGTGGTTGCAGCAACGCCTATGATGCTGGCTTTGTTTTTATATTTGTATATCAATATATTTTTTCTATATATTGGAGTCCCTATAATATTAATTTTAGTAATTTACTATTCATTCGCATTATTTGCTTTGCGGGCTGAGAGTAGACAAATAGTTGTTTAAAGTAAATGGGAGAAGATGGTGCTTAATCTATTGCTTACACTAGTTATACTCGCTGCTATTGCTTTTTTGTTAGTGAGACAAGCTTCAATTTCGGTATGGGCAATTTCTTTTGCTTTATTTTCCTTATTGCTCTGGCGATTTACACATTTAAATACCTTTTCACTATGGCTGTTGGCAGGGATAGAAGTGCTTTTAATCTTAGGTACTATAACATCCTTAAGACGCATAGTATTTTCCAAACACCTGTTCAATATAGTTAGTAAAGCAATGCCTGTAATGTCTACAACAGAACGAGAAGCTCTAGAAGCAGGAACAGTGAGTTGGGAGGGAGATTTATTTAGTGGCTCACCTAATTTTAACCTATTGCGTAATGCTCCGGCGGTACAATTAACCGAAGAAGAACAGGCTTTCATGGATGGTCCTGTAGATACTTTATGCGCCATGTTAGATGATTGGGATATTACGCATAATTTAACAGATTTATCACCTGAAACTTGGGAGTTTATTAAGAAAAATGGTTTCTTAGGAATGATCATTCCTAAACGTTATGGTGGTTTGGAATTTTCTGCAACAGCGCAAATGTCGGTGTTAGTAAAAATCAATGGCCGCTCAGTTACTGCTGCTACCACTATTTCTGTTCCTAATTCTTTGGGGCCTGGCGAATTATTATTGAAATACGGCACAGAGGAACAAAAAAATTATTATTTACCCAGATTAGCCGATGGTCGCGAAATTCCTTGTTTTGCATTGACAGGGCCTAATGCCGGATCGGATGCCGCATCAATACCGGATACCGGCATAGTATGTAAGCAGGAATTTAATGGTGAAGAAGTATTGGGTGTGCGTTTAAATTGGGATAAACGCTACATCACTTTGTGTCCGGTAGCCACAGTGATTGGCCTTGCATTTAGAATGTTTGATCCAGAGAATTTACTTGGTAAGGGTACCGATATTGGTATTTCTTGCGCTCTAATTCCTGCAAAAACCAAGGGAGTTATTAAAGGACGGAGGCATTTTCCATTAAACACGGGTTTTTTAAATGGGCCGACTCAAGGTAAAGATGTATTTATTCCTATGGATTATTTAATAGGTGGTGCTGCCAGAGCGGGACATGGTTGGGGTATGTTAATGGAATGTTTAAGTGCTGGACGGGCGATTTCCTTACCTTCCAGTGCCAGTGGCGGGGCACAGGCTGCAGCTCTAGCTAGTGGTGCTTATGCACGAGTTCGCAAACAATTTAATCAATCAATTGGTAAATTCGAGGGAATAGAGGAAGCATTAGCGCGTATTGCTGCCAATACTTATATTATTGATGCCAGCTTGATTTTAGCCTGCGCAGCAATCGATCACGGAGCAAAACCTTCGGTAGCGGGTGCTATTTTAAAATACCATACTACGGAACGGGCACGAAAAGTGGGCCAGGACGCCATGGATATTCATGGTGGTAAAGGTATTTGTTTGGGACCTAATAATTATTTAGGAAGAGCTTTCGAGGCAGCTCCAATTGCAATTACTGTAGAAGGGGCAAATATTTTAACGCGTAGCTTAATTATATTTGGGCAAGGTGCTGTGCGATGCCATCCGTATATTTATAAAGAAATGGAGAGTGTCCGCGCAAATGATTTGAAAGAATTTGATAAGGCCTTTTTTGGACATGCTGCATTCATCTTAAGTAATTTTACCAAATCATTTATATTTGGCTGGACCGATGCGAAATTCTCACCAGCTCCAGTAAGTAGTGTGCGTCGCTACTACCAATTAATTCATAAATACAGTGCTAATCTTGCCTTTTTAGCTGATTTTTCCATGGTAATTCTGGGCGGAGATTTGAAACGCAAAGAAAAACTATCCGCCCGTTTGGGTGATATGTTAAGTTGTTTGTATATGGCCTCAGCTGTATTAAAACGATTTCATGATGAAGATGAACCTGCATCTGATTTACCAGTAGTTGTTTGGAGTTGCCAACAATTACTAAATGAATGCGAAGTAGCTATGCGTGGGGTAATTATTAATTTTCCAGCAGCATGGGCTCGCATCTTTTTACATGTAATTCTCAAACCTTTAGGCACGAGACGCAATCAACCTGATGATAAATTGGGTCATAGTGTTGCCAAACTTTTAATTGAACCCAGTGACACTCGAAGCCGCATAACACGTTTGGTTTATAGTAAAGCGAGTGCTAATTGTCCTCTAGGTCGTTTGGAAGAAGCCTTCCATAAATTATCTGATGTTGAAGAATTGGAACGTACGGTTATCAAAGCAGTTAAAAATAATACTCTGAAAACTTTAACATTCCTGGAACAAATTAATGAAGCACTAAATCATAACTTAATCAGTGAAACAGAAGCTAAAAAACTTACTCAAGCAGAGTTAGCCAGACAAAATGCAATTAAAGTGGATGATTTTGCAGATGATGAATTGAGAAGATAAGAGACCACTATAAAGTCGGTGGCAAACACAAGAGGCGGACCAGGTCCGTCCCTTGTGTCTAGATGATTTTCTTAAGCATCCGGCATAGTAATATTTAATTCTAAAACGGCACTGTCTCCAGTACGCTCAAGATTTACACTTACTTGATCTCGGTTTATGTTAACATATTTAGCTATTACCGACAGAATCTCATCCTGTAGTTTAGGCAAATAGTCAGGAGTGCTGCGCTGCGAGCGTTCGTGGGAGATAATAATTTGCAAGCGCTCTTTAGCCACTGTAGCTGTGGCAGATGATCTTCTGCGTAAGTAGTTAAATATACTCATGATACCGCTTCCTCCTTGTTTTTACCGAATAAGCGACGTAAAATCCCTTTACGTTCGTTGCTGATAAAACGCATTGGCCTTTCTTCACCCAAGAAGCGAGCGATAGCGTCGCGGTAAGCAACCCCAGCATCACTAACTTCATCAAGTATAACTGGTGTGCCTGTATTCGAAGCTTTAAGAACAGACTTGGATTCGGGAATTACACCAATCAATGGTATTGCCAATATTTCTTTCACATCAACCACGGATAACATTTCACCACGTTCAACTCGCTCTGGATCGTAGCGTGTTAATAATAAGTGTTCTTGGATTGGAGGTAAGTTCTCAGCAGCACGTTTAGTTTTGCTCGCAAGAATTCCTAAAATTCTATCAGAGTCACGTACTGATGATACTTCCGGATTCGTAACTACTATTGCGTGATCTGCGAAGTACATGGCTAGCATAGCCCCAGCTTCAATACCTGCTGGTGAATCACAGACTATAAATTCAAAATCTTTCGCTAGTTCATTAAGCGTTTTTTCGACACCTTCCAAAGTTAAGGCATCTTTATCTCGAGTTTGAGATGCTGGAAGTATGAATAGATTAGGAACGCGCTTGTCTTTAATCAAGGCTTGATTAAGTGTGGCCTCGCCATTGATAACATTGATAAAGTCGTAAACCACACGGCGTTCACAACCCATAATGATATCCAGGTTTCTTAAGCCAATGTCAAAATCGATAACGACAGTTTTATGTCCTAAAAGTGCCAGGCCTGAAGAAAAAGCTGCCGAAGTAGTCGTTTTACCTACTCCTCCTTTACCAGAAGTAACTACAATTATTTTAGCCAAGTCTGAACCCTACCTTTTTGTTATTATTTGATTCCATAGCGCGTGTTGGGTACTTAACCCAATTAACACAGTGTACACTTGTATGAATTATGAATTCAAGTAGCTGGGCTAATATAAATTTACTCTTTATCTTTCTGTCAATTTATAGTATAATGTGCGGTTAATTCAACTCTAGGAGGGTGAAATGCCACTGTCCATTGTACAACAGTCCCTTACTTTCGATGATGTTTTGCTGCTGCCTGCCCATTCGCTCATTTTGCCAAAAGATGCTTTATTAAATACCAGACTAACTCGTGGCATTAATTTGAACATTCCTTTGATATCCGCTGCTATGGATACCGTTACTGAAGCACGCTTGGCAATTGCTTTGGCCCAAGAGGGCGGTATAGGGATTATTCATAAAAATATGAGTATTTCTGAGCAAGCTGATGAGGTTAGAAAAGTCAAAAAATTTGAAAGCGGTATGGTTAAAGACCCAATTTCTGTAACTCCTGATGTTACTGTAAAAGAATTACTAGAAGTAATGACCAAATACAATTTTTCCGGTGTGCCGGTCGTTGATGGTCAGGATTTAATTGGAATAGTTACCAGTCGCGACATCCGCTTTGAGACCAATTTATCTTTAAGTGTTGGCGAAGTAATGACCCCTAAAGAGCGCCTGGTTACCGTAAAAGAGGGTGCTAGTCGTGAAGAGGTTCGTAGTTTGTTACATAAACACCGTATTGAAAAATTATTAGTAGTTAATGATGCCTTTCATTTACGTGGATTAATTACCGTAAAAGACATACAAAAAGCTAAAGATAATCCTTATGCGTGCAAAGATGATTCGGAGCAATTACGTGTGGGGGCTGCAGTTGGAGTGGGTGAAGGCACCAATGACCGTGTAGCAGCTTTGGTGGAAGAGGGTGTTGATGTTTTAGTAGTAGATACGGCACATGGTCATTCACAAGGTGTTTTGGATAGAGTTAAATGGATTAAAACATATTTTCCAGACGTACAAGTTATAGGTGGCAATATTGCTACTGCAGCGGCAGCCCGTGATTTGTATGAGGCAGGGGCTGATGCCGTTAAAGTCGGTATTGGGCCTGGTTCTATTTGCACCACACGTATCGTCACCGGCGTAGGCGTACCGCAAATTACTGCTATTGCTAATGTTGCTAATGAATTAAAAGGCAAAATTCCAATTATTGCAGATGGTGGTATCCGTTTTTCCGGTGATATTTGTAAGGCTATTGCAGCTGGTGCGAATACCGTGATGTTAGGTGGTATGTTTGCTGGTACCGAAGAGTCCCCTGGAGTAATTGAATTATTCCAAGGTAGAACATACAAAGGTTATCGTGGCATGGGCTCCATTGGTGCTATGACTCAAGGTTCGAGTGATCGCTATTTTCAGGATGCATCCGAAGGTACTGAAAAATTAGTACCTGAAGGGATAGAAGGCCGTGTACCTTATAAAGGTCCGGTGCAAACCATAGTACATCAACTACTGGGCGGTTTACGTTCATGCATGGGCTATACTGGTTGCTCTACTATTGCTGATTTACATGAAAAGGCTGAATTTGTTCAAGTAACTAGTGCTGGTATACGCGAATCTCATGTTCATGATGTGAGTATTACCAAACAAGCACCTAATTACCAAGTGGATAATTATTGATGACTGATTTAAAACAACATCCAATTTTAATTGTTGATTATGGTTCACAATACACCCAATTAATTGCCAGAAGAGTAAGGGAATTAGGTGTTTATTGTGTGATTTATCCGCACACGCTGCAAGAAATGCAGTTTAAGCAAATAAATCCCTGCGGTATTATTTTATCAGGCGGTCCTGCAACAGTAACCCATCATGCCAATCCCAAAGCACCACTTTGGTTGTTGGAAGCCAATATTCCAGTATTGGGAATTTGCTATGGCATGCAAACCATGGCCGTACAATTGGGTGGCCAAGTTGCTTCTTCTAATCTTAGAGAATTTGGATATGCAGAACTAACAGTACAAGGAAAAAGTGCTTTATTCGACTCTATTGACGATAAAATTGGACCGAACGGAGAATCTTTATTAGATGTTTGGATGAGTCATGGAGATAAAGTAACACAGATCCCTGCTGGTTTTAGCACGATTGCAGCTACCAAGAATGCTCCTTTTGCAGCTATGGCTGATGAAAAGCGGCGTTTGTATGGCGTGCAATTCCATCCTGAGGTAACACATACACCTCAAGGTTTGCGAATTTTGGAACGGTTTGTAGTTGGTATTTGTAAGGCTGCAACTGATTGGACGCCTAAACATATTATTAGTGAATCTGTAGCTCTTATCAAACAAAAGGTAGGTACAGAAAAGGTACTTTTAGGTTTATCTGGTGGCGTAGATTCTTCAGTAGTTGCAGCTTTATTGCATAAAGCTATCGGTGATCAATTAGTTTGTGTATTTGTTGATACTGGTTTATTGCGTTTGCATGAATCGGATCAAGTGATGAATATGTTTCAAAAGCATTTAGGTATGCATATTATTGCCGTAAATGCAGAAGAACACTTTTTAACAGAGCTTAAAGGGGTTTCTTGTCCCGAAGAAAAACGTAAAATAATTGGTCGCGTATTTATTGAGATTTTTGAAAAAGAAGCCCAAAAACTTCCTGGAGTTGCATGGCTTGCGCAAGGGACTATATATCCTGATGTAATTGAGTCTGCTGCAACTGACACGAATGGCGCTTCAGTGGTTATTAAATCCCATCATAATGTTGGTGGTTTACCTGAAACTTTAAATTTAAAACTTTTAGAACCCATACGCGAGTTATTTAAAGATGAAGTGCGTCGCATTGGTTTGGAATTAGGTTTGCCACATGCCATGGTTTACCGTCATCCTTTTCCTGGACCAGGATTAGGTGTACGTATATTAGGGGAAGTTACCAAGCAGTACGCAGATATTTTACGTAAAGCCGATGCAATTTTTATTGAAGAATTACATAGTGCTGATTTGTACCAGAAGGTCAGTCAAGCATTTGCGGTATTTTTACCCGTTAAAAGTGTTGGAGTAATGGGGGATGGTCGTCGTTATGACTATGTAATTTGTCTGCGAGCAGTAGAAACTATCGATTTTATGACGGCACATTGGTCGCAATTACCCTGGGATTTTCTAGCAAAAGTTTCCAATCGCATTATTAATGAAGTGGACAATGTATCACGCGTAACCTACGATATTTCCGGTAAACCCCCGGCAACGATAGAATGGGAATAAACGACAAATACTGGATGCATAAAGCCTATGAGCAAGCCCTTTGTGCTCAAGCACAAGGAGAAGTTCCGGTTGGCGCTGTTTTAGTTAATTCTGATAATCAATTATTAGCAGCGGCGCATAATTATTTAGAACAAAGCCACGACCCATCCGATCATGCAGAAATGCGTGTAATCAGACAAGCCGCAGAAAAAATTGGAAATCATCGCTTATTAGATACTACTTTATATGTAACTTTAGAACCCTGCGCGATGTGTGCCGGGGTTATAGTTCATGCCAGAATCAAGCGTCTGGTTTTTGCTGCAAGAGATTTTAAAACCGGTGCTGCGGGTTCCGTTTTTAACTTTTTGCAATTGAGTCATAAAGTTATAATTGACGAGGGTATAATGGTTGATGAGTGTTCTAGCTTGTTATCGGAATTTTTTAAGAATCAGAGGTAGATCAAGGACGTTGATTACAGTGGTGGGCTTATATCCCGTTCTAACCGTTGCAACAAAACCTCCTTTTCACTCTGCGTCAATACCGTTCCTTCATCATTAGTAATAAAAAAAGTATCCTCTGCACGTTCACCAGCAGTAGAAACTTTTGCATTATGCAAATGAATCTTCAAATCTAAAAAAACGCGACTTATAGTTGCTAGTAATCCAGGTCGGTCATTAGTTATTAAAAATAAACGGGTATGTTGATTCTGGATATCGTCATTGTAAGTAATTTGCGTCTTAACATTAAAATGAGCTAAAGCACTAGGCAGTCTTTTTCTAGTTATAGGTGGTAGCTGTTCTTTATCTGCCAAATGGATACTCAAGGCTTTTTGAATCGCATCAATTCTGTGTTTATCGACAACTACCTGATTATTCTCATCTAAAATAATATAGGTATCTAAGTCAAATTGATTATTACAGGTCAAAATCGCTGCTTCTTGAATAGTTACATGATGATTGCTTAATACAGCAGTGGTAATCGTAAAGCGCTCATCGCGATGAGGCATATAAATGAATACTTCAGTACCACCTTGACTGTGGTGCGGTAAGATAAGAACTAAAGGAAAACGGGTGCAGGTCAGGATGGCTTTAGTATGTCTTGCTATTACTTCAGGTGATTCATGTAAGAAGTATTTGTCCTTAAAGTGCGACCATAGATCTTCAACTAAAGCTTCTGCGATATTATCTTTGATTAATAGCTGCAAAGCAGTTTGTTTTCTAGCCGTAATCAAACTCGTCCCATCTATTAATTTTTGTTGTTGCTGTAAATTATGTTTGGTGGCGCGGTATAATTCTTTGAGAAGTGAATCTTTCCATGCATTCCATAAATTGGGATTAGTACCGCAAATATCAGCAACAGTTAATAAATATAAATAATCTAAATAATGTGGTTTTGGTAGTAGTTGGCAAAAATTATCTATAGTTTTCGGATCGTAAATATCCTGACGTTGGGCTGTATGTGACATTAGAAGATGATTGCGGACCAACCAAATTAATAAGTCAGTATCTTCTTTTGGAAGATTATGGGCTGCCGAAAATTTTTCTACTTCTATCGCACCAAGTTCTGAATGATCTCCGCCACGCCCCTTTGCAATATCGTGAAATAAGGCGGCAATATATAAAAGCTCTGGTTTTTCCAATTGCGGCATTACTGTGAAACACAAGGGAAACTGACTGGCGTATTTTTCTTGGGTAAAGCGTGAAATATTGCGAATAACAAACATGGTGTGCTGATCTACAGTATATGCATGAAATAAATCGTATTGCATTTGGCCTGTGACACTGGCAAAACAATCTAAATAATGGGCTAACACACCATAGCGATTCATTTTTTGTAAGGCTTTGTAGGGGTTGTTTTTTTGTTTGAGAATGTCAATAAACAAAGCATTTATTTCAGGAGTTTCTTTAAATTGTTCATTAACTAAATATAAAGACTGACGAATTAAGCGAATAGTATTGGCGCGAACACCTTCAATTTTTGGGCGTTTGACCAGCCATAAAAAAAGTCCTAGTAGGGCGCGTGGATGTTGGTTAAATAATTTAGGATTGCGTATTTCAATGAAATTATTACAAAGCTGAAATTCTTCATCCAAATGTTCTATGTGTTTATGTTGTCCGTGTTCAATAATTTCGGCAAAACTTTGGAGTAACATTTCATTAAGTTCACGATTTCGTTTAATAATTTTAAAATAGTTTTTCATGAACTGTTCTATAGCTAAGGAATGATCTTGATCTTTATAGGAAAAAAATTGAGCTAATTTTACTTGGTAATCGAAGGATAAGCGCTCTTGGGGTTTTTCTGCCAACATATGTAAGGCAAAGCGAACACGCCAAAGAAAGTGTTCACAATAGATTAATTCTTCATATTCTTTATCGGTAATAAAACCATGGGCTATGGTTTCAGAAAGGGTTTTTATACCAAATTGTCGTTTACATATGCTTAATAATAATTGCAAATCGCGCAAACCGCCCGGGCCGTATTTGATGTTGGGTTCCAAATTGTAGGCTGTTTCACCATATTTGGCATAGCGTTGATTTTGTTCTTGTTGTTTTGCAGTAAAATAAGTAGGGCTTTGCCACATATGTAAGGGTTGCGTTTGCAATAATAAATCTTCCATTAAGGAGCCAGTACCACAAATATGATAGGAATCCATAATGCTAGAAATAACACTTAAATCTTTGCTTGCTAATTCTGCACACTCGGCAACTGTTGTGATTTGATGCCTTAACTCCAAACCAGCATCCCAACAATCTTGTATAAAATTTTGCGCATTATGCAATTGTGCTTTGGTACACAGCTCGGTATGTATGAGTAGAATATCAATGTCCGAATGTAAAATTAGTTCCCGTCGACCGTAACTACCTAAAGCTAGTAAACAAAAATTATTGTGCGCATTGAGTTGGTTTTTATTGAAAAGGCTAATCAAATGCTGATCAATAAAAACGGACAATTTACGAGTTAGTGTGCCAATATTACTACATTGGTTAAATTCTTTGCAAAGTTCTGTTTTGAACTGTTTAATTTGATCTTTTAGGTTCTGATTATCGTTCTTCATTGCGTAGCGTCAAAATTTCTACACCTGTTTCAGTTACAGCCAGCGTATGTTCCCATTGTGCTGAGAGGCTGTGATCTTTAGTTACCACGGTCCATTTGTCTGGTAGTAAACGTGTTTGGTATTTGCCTATATTAATCATGGGCTCAATGGTAAACGTCATACCTGGCTCTAATTTCATACCAGTACCAGGCTTGCCGTAATGTAAGACTTGAGGATCTTCATGAAAAATCCGCCCAATACCATGTCCGCAATAGTCACGTACGACCGAGCAACGGTTGTTTTCGGCATGTTGTTGAATCGCATGGCCAATATCGCCCAATTGAACTCCTGGTTTTACCAGGTCAATGCCAAGAAATAAACATTCATGAGCCACTTGTACTACGTGTTTTGCTTTGACAGATGGGGTACCTACGAAAAACATTTTACTGGTATCGCCATGAAAACCGTCTTTGATAACAGTGATATCAATATTGATAATATCGCCGTCTTTTAAAGTTTTTTTGCCAGGAATACCATGGCAAACAACATGATTAATTGAAGTACATATGGATTTGGGAAAGCCATTATAATTTAGCGGTGCAGGAATAGCATTTTGCACATCGACTATGTAATTATGGCAAATTGTATTTAATTCGTCAGTGCTAATACCTTCTTGAACATGAGGACCAATCATCTCCAATACATCAGCAGCCAACTTACCAGCCACACGCATCTTTTCAATTTCATCAGATTTTTTAATAATAACGGCCATATAGAGAGCTTCCAAAAAAATATAATTCTAGCATAAGGATTGGGAGGATGGTAGGTTTGGGTCATTTGCCCCCCCCCTTTGTATGATTCTTCAAAATTGCCAAACGACCAGTTATCGAATGCGCCGATTATTCGAACTTACTCTAATCTCCATAGTGTTCACTATTCATGATGATGGCTTGTATTAAAAATGATCGACCGCGTCAAAATAATGTAAAGTCAATGGGTTAATTTTAGATCAATCAGTGCCGCCAAAGGTATCGTATGATTGCAAAATGGTCATTGTGAACTATAATTTAAGTGTCCTTCAAGGAGTTTTTTATTATTAAGGAACTATCATGAATACAGTGAATGGATCTAAATTACTCAAGATAGTGCTGTTTGCTGCTAGTGTTTCGATTAGCGGAGCTGCTCTTGCTTGGCATGGTGGCCATGGCGGTGGCGGTGGATGGCACGGTGGCGGATGGCATGGTGGCGGTTGGCATGGTGGTGGCTGGCACGGTGGTGGCTGGCACGGTGGTGGTTGGAACAATGGCTGGCATGGCGGATATTGGAATGGTAACGTTTGGTACGGTGGTGTAGGTGTTTATGGTTACCCCTATGGTAATTATAACTATTATAATTACTACAATTGTGAACGTGTTCGCTATTGTAATTATAATGGCCGTTGCTGGTTTAAAAGAGTTTGTTATTAAGCCGGAGTATACCAAAACGTAGGTTGGGCCTTGGCCTATAGCTGTTAGGCTATGGGCCAAGGCCTGAGGTATCCCCATCTTTTTGAACCCAATCGAAGCTCCCTTCTCCCGCCTTGCGGGAGAAGGTGCCCCGAAGGGGCGGATGAGGGTGGTGACGGTAATGAAATTTTTTTGTCAATGCCACTTTACTAAGCCCTCATCCGCCCTACGGGCACCTTCTCCCGCAAGGCGGGAGAAGGGAGCTTCGATTGGGTTCAAAAAGATGGGGATACCTCAGTCCAAGACCTAACCTACCTCAGATTTGAATCCTTAACTTACGAGATAAAGATAATCCTAGGTATATACTATGGTTTAACAGCAAGTTAGAATAGTATTTTTTGCAAGGATCTAAAATACTTTGAATAAAATAGCTCAATGGACTGTTGTTGGTGCTGGGCCTGCTGGCATTGCTGCAGTTGGCAAATTATTGGATAAGGGCATTGCCCCTAAAGAAATACTATGGATTGATCCCCATTTTGAAGTTGGTGATTTTGGCCTGTTATGGAGCCAAGTTTCCAGTAATACTAAAGTTCAATTTTTCTTGGATTTCTTGCACAATGTTAATTCCTTTAATTATAAAAATGCTAAGATAGATTTTGAAATAAATCATTTGGATCCAGCCGCTACTTGTACCTTGCAGTATATGGTTGAACCTTTACAATGGGTGACGGAACAGCTTAAAAATCAAGTTGTTGTTGAGCAAACTTTAATACATACCATGTTTTTATCGGAGCGTACTTGGTCTTTATGCTCTGATAGCCATACATATAAATCAAAGAATGTAATTCTGGCAACAGGAGCAGTACCTTCTATTCTCAATTATCCTGGTGTCGATGTAATTCCCTTTGATATCGCAATTGATAAATCTAAATTAGCCCAACTAGTTGATGCTAATGATACAATTGCTGTATTTGGCTCTTCGCATTCAGCAGTTATTGTTTTGCGATATTTAGTTGAGTTAGGGGCTAAAAAAATAATCAACTTCTATCGCTCTCCATGTCGTTATGCTTTAGATATGGGTGATTGGATTTTATTTGATAATACTGGCTTAAAAGGTCAAACTGCAACTTGGGCCAGGGAAAATATAGATGGTGTTTTACCTCCAAATTTAGTCCGTTACAATACAACAGAGCATAACATTGCGCGCTATCTACCTGATTGTTCTAAGGTTATTTATGCAGTTGGCTTTGAAAAAAGAAAATCCCTGGTAATAGGGGATTACGAAACTGCCCAGCATAATCCTCATGTAGGCATTATAGGGCCCGGTTTATTTGGTTTGGGCATCGCTTATCCAGAATTGCGAGCAGATCCTTACGGTACTTTTGAATCTCAAGTTGGACTTTGGAAGTTTATGGTCTATTTGAACCGAGTTTTGCCGATATGGTTTAGGTATTCTGCTTAATTTCATTGAATATTCAATAATATTATGTTATAAATAGCGCGCTTTTAAAATACACACACATTCCGACACATACGTTAGGGTCCCATTGTGGGTAGCGTATGGGGAGTGTGGAGGCATAACCCTGGAGAAAACAATGAAAGTAAGTATGAAAGAATTGCTCGAGTCGGGCGCACATTTTGGTCACAGAACTCGGTTCTGGAATCCTAAAATGGGTGAGTATATATTTGGTTCTAGAAACAAGATCCATATTATAAACCTTGAAAAAACCCTACCAATGCTTAATGACGTAGTAAATTACGTTGGCCGTTTGGCATCTAACAAAGCTAAAATCCTATTCGTTGGAACCAAAAGAGCAGCCCAAGATAGTATTCGTGAACACGCGAAACGTTGCGGCATGCCTTATGTTGACCACCGTTGGTTAGGTGGTATGTTGACTAACTACAAGACAGTTCGTCAATCAATATTCAGATTAAAAGAATTAAAAGAAATGAAAGAAAAAGGTCTGTTTAACGACATGATCAAGAAAGAAGCATTGATGCTAACACGTGAATTAGAAAAATTAGACCGTGGTTTAGGTGGTATTGAGCACATGGGTGGCTTACCAGATGCTCTATTCGTTGTTGATGTTGGCTTTGAACATATCGCAGTTGAAGAAGCACGCCGTTTAAAAATACCAGTTATTGGTGTAGTGGATACAAATAACAGTCCTGATAACATAGACTACATCATTCCTGGAAATGACGATTCTATGCGTGCTGTTGATATCTATATCCGTTGTGTTGCTGATGCGATTATTGAAGGCAAACATACAAATACTGCTGGTGGTATGGCTTCTGACTCAGAATTTGTTGAAGTAACAGAAACTGCGGCGAAAGAAACTAAAAAAGCTAAAGCAGAGCCAAAAGCTGACGTTGCTAAAGAAGAAAAAGTTGTTGAGAAAGCTAAAGCTGCAGCAGAAAAACCGAAAGCTAAAGCTAAAGCAGAAGAAAATGATGCTGATAAGCCTAAAGCAGCTGCTAAAGCTAAACCTGCAGCAAAAGCTAAAGCTACAACTAAAAGCAAAGATAACGAATAATATAATTTAAATAGTATAGGGGTTCTGCCGAGCCCCTTTTTGCTATGTGGAGAACGAAAAATGGCTACAATTAGTGCTGGATTAGTAATGCAACTACGTGAGCGCACAGGCGCTGGCATGATGGAATGTAAAAAATTCTTGATTGCAACTGATGGTGATATTGAACAAGCAATACTTGAAATGCGAAAAGCAGGTCAAGCTAAAGCAGATAAAAAATCAGATAGAGTCGCAGCAGAAGGTATTATCATTATTGCTCGTTCTGCTGATGAACGTACTGCAGTTATGTTGGAAATTAACACGGAAACTGACTTTTCTGCTCGTGATGAAAGCTTTACTGAATTTGCTAATAAGGCAGCTGAAGTTGCTTTGGCAAGTGGTGTAAGCGATATTAAAGAATTAGCAGACCAAGAGTTTGAAGCTGGCTCAACAGTTGAACAAGCACGCCAACAACTAGTTGCCAAAATTGGCGAAAACATCCAATTACGACGTATGCAACGCATGCACGCAGATTCAGGTGTGGTTGGATCGTACCTACATGGTTCACGAATTGGTGTAATGGTTGCTTTAAAAAATGGCGATGATTCATTAGCTAAAGGCATAGCAATGCATATAGCAGCATCTAAACCTTTAGTAGTAAGCAGCGAACAAGTATCTGCTGAAGCCATTCAAACAGAGCGTGAAGTATTTACAGCGCAAGCGAAAGAAAGCGGTAAACCACAAGAAATCATTGATAGAATGATTGAAGGTCGTATCAATAAATTTATTGACGAAGTAAGCTTGTTAGGTCAAGTTTATGTTAAAGATCCTAATGTCAAAGTTGGTCAATTATTAAAAGATAATAAGGCTGAAGTTGTTTCCTTTATTCGTTTTGAAGTTGGTGAAGGAATTGAAAAGAAAGAAGATAATTTTGTTGAAGAAGTAATGGCGCAGGTTCGTTCATGATGGATGACAATAAACCAAAAATAAAATATAAGCGTATATTGCTTAAATTTAGCGGCGAAGCCTTAATGGGTAAGTCGCAATTTGGTATTGATCCCTCTGTCCTGGATACACTGGCAAAAGATGTCGCCGAACTCATTAACATGGGTGTAGAAGTAGGCCTGGTTTTAGGCGGCGGCAATCTATTTCGTGGTAAGGCTTTATTTGAGGCTGGAGTAGGTCGTGTTACTGGTGATCACATGGGCATGTTGGCAACAGTAATGAATGCCCTTGCTATGCGCGATGCTTTAGAGCGCATTGATTTACCAGCGCGGATTATGTCAGCTATACCTATGATAGGTGTAGTTGACCCCTACAACCGTCGTAAAGCAATTACCCATCTTCGTAATAAACATGTTGTTATCTTCTCAGCCGGTACTGGAAATCCTTTTTTCACTACGGATACCGCTGCTTGTTTAAGAGCTATTGAAGTAGGGGCTGATGTTGTATTAAAAGCAACTAAAGTGGATGGAGTTTATTCTTCCGATCCTATGAAAAATCCTGATGCAAAGCGTTTTGATTTTTTAACGTATAAAGAAGTATTAACTATGGGTCTGGAAGTGATGGACTCAACAGCTATTTGTTTATGCCAAGAGCAAAATATGCCCTTGCAAGTCTTTGATATGGCAGCACCTAGTGCTTTGAAAAGAATAGTACTCGGTGAACGTGTTGGAACTATCGTTGGAGCGAATCATGATCAATGAAATAAAACAAGACTCTGAAAAACGCATGCAAAAAACCATTGAAGCCTTGAAAGTAGATATGACTAAAATTCGTACCGGAAGGGCGAATGTCGGTATATTAGATCATGTAATGGTTGATTATTATGGTACCGCAACAGCTTTATCACAAGTGGCAAACGTTACAACTAGTGATTCGCGAACTTTAGTAGTAACACCATGGGAAAAATCTATGGTAGCGGCTGTAGAGAAAGCTATTCTGACTTCGGATTTAGGTTTAAATCCATCTACAGCTGGATCTGCAATACGAGTTCCTATGCCTGCTTTAACCGAAGAAAGACGTAAAGAATTGATCAAAGTAGTACGTAATGAAGGCGAACAAGGTCGCGTTTCTATTCGTAATATCAGACGTGATGCTAATACTCAGCTTAAGGATTTGGTTAAAAGCAAATCTATTTCAGAAGATGATGAACGTCGTGGAGTGGAAGTAATACAAAAGCTTACTGACAAGTTCATTGCTGAAATTGATGCATTATTGACTGTAAAAGAAAAAGATCTGATGGAAATCTAATATAATTTGATGCCTGCCAAATAACAACCTTATTGTAGGGTCTGTTGATAATTCATTATATAAAATCCTCCAAAATCACTATATACCGCAAACACGCTGTGGGCGCGGTATGTAGGGACTTAAAATTCTTTACTTAGATTCGCGCCTTAAAGCAGATTCGCTGAAATAACAAGGTACATTAATACGCTTATCGTGACTTATACTTAATCAGATTTAGTTTTTTGTGCAGCAAGTGATTATATATTTCACACGGATTGATCGATGTTATATAATTCATGAACTTAAATTTTTATATATGATGTAACTGGCTGACTTATGTTAACAATAGAAAATTATAATCAATTAGTAGCTGAGTTTAATCAATTAAAGCAAACGTATAGCCCGGATTTCAAACCGGATTTATTTGGCGATAAAGTAATTTATGCATTTTATCAATGGGTGATATCAAAAATTACCCCCATTTTATCTCAAGAGCCCATAGATCTTCCACGAGTTGAACACTTGTTGCAGCAATTCTTAAAGGAATATAGGAGTTTTGCGGTTGGCAGTATAGTAAGTCCTTTGGCCCTCCCATGCTCCGATGTTATAAGCTGTATTTGTAAAATAGCGACATATGTGTGCGGTGATAAGCAACCAGTGCAAATGCTCTATGAACATGTTTCTTATGAAGCGGTGCGCGATCCGTACACTGATTTAGATAAAACAATACCCCTCCAATCCATTATCAAAAATCATATTCTTAGTGATGATGGAACAACTCTTATCCCAATCAAATGTATTACCGATGAAAAGTTTCTGCTGCTTATAAAAGAGGGCGCATTACAACAGCTGCAAGGTAAGACTTTAGAACAAGGAACTCTTGGTAAGGAGTGTTTCATTAATCCCTATAGCGCGAGCTATGATGTTCTTACTCCGAATGAGGCTAACCGATTAATCGAGCATTCACTTAATACAAAAGAGTTAGATTGGGCTTATGAAAATTTTTATCAATTATCTCAAAATAACAGGTATGATTTGTACTCACAATTGGAAAGGCTTTGTCGTTTACTGGGCAAAGAAGATTCTCATACCGGCGTAGGTACTGATGAAAAAGTAGGTGAAGGAGCCTTTAGCCCAATTAGTTGTTTTGCTGAATTTTATGACAAATTATCTGAAGATAAAAAAGAGAAGATCCCCTCGCGTGTTATGGAGGCTATTAATAATTTATTTGAAGTCAGTTCGAGCTGGAAAGAAGGCAATCCGAATCTCATTGATAAGTGTGTGGGAAATATAAAAGAAAAAATCAAAAAATCCATGGTTGGTAATGAAACTATTTTAATTAATATAGGCTTGGACGAACAGAAAATAGCGCTGGATAAAAGAGAAACCATGATACGAGCACACAATTGTGCACGATTATTAATGCAATCTATTGACGATGGGAAGTATGACAAAGGATATGAGAAGCTGGGCTTTAGCTATCAATTGTTAAGAACACTAAATGTTGATTGCAGTATTGCAACGTATAAAGAACTAGAACAGATTAAAGCTTTAACAGCTAAAGAAATTGAGGAAATACTAACAAACTTTCCAAGCCTACAAGATAATATTGTCAATGTGATTGGCAACCTGGAAAATTTCGTGATAATCACACAAACTTTTAGTTTAGAGCAATTAGTACCATTAATGAAAATAATAGCCGATAAACTAAAAAATAAATATATTAATTCGTCCAGAGAATTTTCGGCTTTGATAAATAGTCAGATGAGTCCGGAAAAGCTCTGTTTATTGGAAGTTTGTTTTAATCAAGGATACAATATTCAACAGATGCCGCTAACGCAAGTCCAAAAAAATATTTTGACGCAATGGCAACTTCGCGTATATAACTTCAGACAAATATTATCCAATTACCCCGTCAGTATCAACGAAGCTGCAATAAAAAAGGAAATAATAGAAAATCCTGACAGCGTTCTAAAAGCATTCGCATTTAGTATATATGTCAATAAATCTCCCATTCTTAAATTTGATATTATTAAAATATTTCTCGAAAATGGTGTCAGACCCGTACCAAAGTTATTTGATGTGGCTATTGACTACAACTGTAATAATAAAGATTTTGAGACCTTGATAAAATATACTGCCAATACACAACATCTAAATCAGCAGGCTTATGAGGCTGCTTATTTATTTTACATGAATCAAAGTGCCATTATAAATTCCGAGGTAATTAAAAAATTTTTTGATGCAGGGATAAGTGCATTCGTCAAAGATGCCACAGGTCAGTCTATATTTCATAAATTGACGGATGAGAAATTTAATTCGGTTGAAGTTAATGCCAATAATATTATTATAATTAATCCTGATAAATATTTTAAAATCATTAGTTACGCACAACAAAGAGAAGGGCAGAATAATAGAGCAAATTGGCAAGAAGTATTTAATTACTATCTTGAAAAAAAATCGCTTCATAAAGCAAACCCTAAAATCGTTTTGAAGTACTTAGAAATGGGGTTGAGCATTGCGGTACCGGTATTTACTAATTTTTCTCTGCAATGGACCAATGATAATCTTGATGCATTGTTGATCTATATTATTAAACACGAAAACCATAGTAAGGATGATTTGGAAATCCTTTATAGTGACTACATTAATAATCGATTTATAAAATATCTTAAATTGGAGATAATTGAGTTATTTTTTAAAGCGCGCATAAATCCTTTGTTCATCAAGGGTAATAATAAACCTTTATTTTCACTCTTGGCATTAAAACAAACAACAGCCCAAGAACTTGTAAAATTTCTACATTTGTTCCAAAAATATGGCTTATGGAGTTCTGGTATTAGCCAACAATGTTTAGGCCAGTATCTTGAGAGTATACACACTCCATCCTTAGTAATTATCTTTTATTTCCTTAATAAAGGCGCCACTATTACGACAGAAATATTTAATTCCTTTATTAATGACAAATGGCCTAATAAAAAAATTCTGGCATTAATAACATATATCACTAAAAATCTGCGGTTGGACGGACGGAACTTGACCGAAATGTATAATACATACATGAAAAAAGTTGAAGAAATCGATCCCTATGTTATCGAAATTTTTTTTAAAAATGGCGTAAGTCTTTTAACAATTGATACTGAAGGCAAGTCGTTCTTTTATCACATGGCTACCAAAAATATAACTACTAATGATCGTCGAGAATTAGTGCGTATCGCCATCCAAGCGTGCAGGAACGATACTAATATTATGCAAAAGGGATTAAGTGATTATCTTACTGCGGGAGCATCTCCGGAGGTGTTTTTTGAGTTTCTTAAAACCGGAGGACCAGGTTTTTATTTAAGTATATTCGAGGGGGCTATTCGCAACAAATGGAGTCCAGAGCAGTTTGAGATAGTACTAGAGTATGGTATAAATTTAAAAAATGTCAGTGTGAAGACCTTGCAGCAAGCCTATCGTATCTATATAAGCCAATCTCCCTACATTCAGAATGCTGTCCTTAAGAGATTTTATGAAGCTGGGGTAGATTCTTTAACTACCGACACCAGCGGCAAATCTATTTTTTATAGAGCAGCTCGTAATTCATGGACAAATGCTTCATATATAGAACTCATTCGTATCGTAAAACTTGCAAACCAGGGCAATACTCAGGTTTTGGAAAAAGCATTATGTGACTATTTTTCTGCTGTAAGTTTAATAGACTGTGAAATAGCCCTTGAGTTTATTGAACTGAAAGGCGCACATTTAAGCATTGAATTTCAAGCCATAAATTCCGACGCATCGGGGTATTTATTGTTGATTGAATCAAAAAAACTAAATGTGATGCAACTTACTGAACTGCTAAGTAGCTACATTAATACCCAATCCCATTCAGTGGATGCCTCCGTACTTAAAGCATTCCTTGATGCCGGTGCCAATCCCTTGCTGAAATTGAAGACTGGACAAACTTTGTTTTATAGATTGGCAACAAGTTGTGGATTGTATAAAAATTTCTTGGAAATAGCTCGGATGCTTAAAATTGAATCAGAAGAAGTGATAGAGCTTATTAAAGAAATATCCACCGATGGAATGCACAAACAATGCGTACAGTATCTAGAACAATTGATAGATAATGCTGATGCACTAATAGACGAGCAAAGTGATGATAGAATCGCACGCAGTTTAATAAATCACATTAAGGAGCTAAAAAACCTTCTATTTTATGCAAAAAATCCAGCCAATGAATCAGATAACGAATGGAAGCACGCATGTTTAGCAAGCATCAAACAAGCAAATAAATCTCTTAAAGAACTCCTAGGATCTTCGCATACAATTATCCTTTCCATGAATACATTACAACGCTCAATGGAACATACTTTAGGGGATTCTGCCGATTATACTAACGGTTTGAATCATTACTCCATTTTTGGCGCCGGCCAAACAAAGAGATTTAAATTTACAACAAATGAAGATGATTGGGATATTGATAACTTTTTACGTATGGACTGAGAGCAGGTGTAAAATATAAGGCAACGGCGAGTCTTGCAGTCCCAAGCGCGCGACAAAAACAACTCTCTTTAAATAATAATCTGCTATAATGTATATATATTGAGCATTAAGGTTATTATATGAAAGGTAAATATGATAACGCAAATGGCGTAAAGCAGTTCCGAATCAACTATATTTGCTCCTGTTTTGCGCGCAATGGCATCAGTACAACTCCGCAACTATCTGAAAAACTTGATATTATTCTTGCGGAGATTGCTAATAATCCAGAAATTTTCAAAGAAAAATTTGATATAAATCAACGCTTTACCATCATATGTCAAGCAATTGCAGCATATAATAAGGTGAATGACTATGCAATTAAACTTGCGCAAACAGTATTTCTAGATGCAATTAACCGTACTCAAACGCCTGGAACTGAAATACATTTAATGACCATTGATAATGATGATTTATCTCGAGTTACAAAAAGTTACGATCGTCTGGCAAGAGCGCATAAAAAGCGCGAGACGATAAATTCAAATCTATTAAATATTATTGCGGACAAAAACCATGTAGTCTGTCGCGAAGTAATTATAGGTGAAGGAGATACAGGCACTAATTTATGGCTTGATAAATTTCAGAACTTACATAGCACAGTCAAAAGTAAATTAGATAAGCACCAGATACCCGAAGTAATTATGCTCAGTACAGGGCACGGTAGTTGGGGGCATGATTATACTTTAGCGCAACCTCAAAGCACTTTGGAGCGTACGAGTACTAATGCAAACCCCTTTGATTATATGTCGCAAACTTATTACGAACGAAACCCTTATGCGAATGCTCGGCATATTTACCAGGCAAACCAAATTAGTTTAGCGAAAACTTATGCGCCAATTCTAAATGCAACGGCTAATCGTATTGAGGTTCGATCCAAACATTTGGTTGATTGGGAGGTAGGTGAATGTGCGTATCGCCTAAAAATAATGACACCAATAGGTCCAAAAACAATTTACACGGATACCATCAATATCTGTACTGGTCTTGGTCCACCAAGAACCAAACCTTTAGAAGAGTTATTGGATGGAAAACAATTTATTCGTTTAAATCAGTACGATGAACAAAAAAAATTTACTCCAATTGTGGATGGTAATCAATTCATTCTGACTGCCAATCAGGAACAATCCCAACATAGAAACATTGTAATTTATGGTGGTGGTGGTACAGCAGCAGCCTGTTATCGGAAGGGATTCTTTGGTAATGATATTCATACTGAAACGATGAGATTTGAATTGAAAGATCAAAAAAACTCAGTAATTTGGGTTGCTAAAAACTTTAATAAATCCGGAACCGGTAAACTTGCAAGTAGCGCTTATGAGAATGCGAATCAACGCAATGAACTTATATTTGGTAAGCTAGTTAGTATTGATGAACTAGATAATGGAAAATTATCGCTTAAGTTTCAAAAAATGAATGCTAAAGACGAAATATTCACTTTAGTTTGTGATCAATTAATATTTTCATTAGGTCAAGATGATAAGGAAATGAGGCTGGTCTATGAAGAAATAGATACTGAACTTAAATTTAATGTAGATCCTCAAGGGATGATATTGAATGTAAGTACCCCTGATAAAAAAGTGTTATTCTTTGGTGCTGCAGCTATGGCGGCTCGTGAAAGTGAGTATATTGAAAGAACATGGGATTGGCTGCATAAGCAAAACATTGGTGGTGATGTTGGTCCCGGGTCTATGCCTCCCTCAAGAGCGCAAATCAAACGATACCTTGCTCTAGAGGGAATTGCTCCAAAAAGTATCAATGCAAATATAGATTCAGATTTTTTTGTGTTAGAATACCTCATTCAAGCTGGAGTAGAAGCAACAAAGGCACAGGACTTTGTAGCGGATTTATTAATAGCGAGGAAAAGCAGTACCTCAGGCGCCAGTCATGAAACTTTGCAAAAACTGATTCAAAAGCATGGACTTACTAGTAAGGTTGATTTATACGGACATGGACTTATAGAGTCACGAAAAGGCAAACCTGACGCGAGAAAGAGGCACCATTTGCTATCCAAGTTTTCAATATACAGTAATGAGGATACAAAAGTGTTTTTATCCTCGGCACAAGCAAGCGCTGAGAATACAAATATTGATGTAGAAGCTTTAAATCAAACGGAAATAAAGATTAAAAACTAGGCTGAATTTACTTACTTAGGATCTCAAAATGAAATTACCCATTTATTTGAAATTATCTGAGGATGAGCAAGCAAAATTAAAAACAATTAAGTCGTTAAATGATTTGCCTAATCGTACCATTATTTACAATGGATTTATTCGTTATGATTCCCAGCTCTTATTAAAGCTAGCCATTATCGATCCAGATATTAATAAAATAGGTTCGGATGCACAATTCTCAGATTTTTGGATTGCACAATGGACTAAAATTATGGGACGTGATTATGAATCCATACCTACTGTTACTTGTTTTGATTTACTCAAAAGTTTTTATCTTTATAATGAATTTCAACGGATTTTACAGAAAAAAATATTAACTCCGGCCTTGGTTATTCAAGCTGAAGACGCTTTAACTATTGCTGCTTATTATGGATATTTCCCTGCCCTAAATTCATTATGTATACATGGCCTAGGGATTTTGCGCGATGAATTTGATCCTTTGGTGGCTGATAAAGTAGTTCTTTTTGCTAAGAAAGCAGCAACTCTGTATGGATCTCCTGGTTATTTGTTATTAAGCAATGTATATCAAGAATTATATCCTTATCAATTAAAGAATGTATATCCGGGTGCTGATTTACGTATAAAAGCATTTGATGCTGCAGTTATCGCACAGAAATTAGAGGATATTTCTTCTCCAATGCTAAAACTGGCTTATTCAGGTAAATCGTTGAGGGAAGCAAGTGATGGCCAGATTAAAACCTTTGGGGATGCTTTAATGCGCTTACGATCTATGATGCCTCTTACTCCTGAGGAGCTCAATGAGGTGTATACTCGAGCAGATAAAAGTGCAACTGATTATAGAGAAACGATAAAAGAACAGAATTCAGTAACGATTAAATCTACAAATGTTGCGTTAAGAAATAGTATGACACCTTAAACTAACTCACCAACATAACCCCAGGCAGCAACCCAAAGAATCTTTTTAAATGCCTTGGTCTCATTGAGTTTTTTAACAAACCATTCTTTATCGCTCTTTTTAGAAGCAATAACAATCATATTTGCACTTTTTTCAACTGGCACCACCAAAGTATTGGCAAATTGACTTTTAATTAATTGAGTAAGTGGCCATTGTTCAGTAACATTTGCTAGATTAATAGCAACAAAGCCTTCCTCTTGAATACGTGCATTACATAATTTAAAAAACTCAGAAGTAGCGCATTGAGCGGGAAAGTGATTGGCATCATAGAGATCTACCAGCAGATGTGGCAGCTCATCGGTATTCTCTTTTAAATAATCTAAAGCATTTTGCTCTACTATCGAAAAATTCGGAATTTTATCTACCATAAAATAGTGTTTAGCAATATCAATTACTTCGGCACTGCAATCAACGGCAATTGATGAATATGATTCTTGGATTTCAGGAAGCATATGCGGAACTCCAGCTCCACCCAAACCTAAGATACAATAGGAATTGGGATAAGCACGAACCATGGTGGTTAAGGCAGTCAAATAACGCAGTACAGGCTTATTTAAATTACGTCTATTAATCACTGTTTGTAAGGCGCTGCTTCCTAAAGTTAACCAACGAAAAAATGGATTTTGAAAGACTTTATAGCCAGAAGGCGATTCATAGATACAGGTTCCAAAACGTGCTTGCCAAATCATAAGTTATCTTTTAAAGATTGGAACGGGTAAATGGAGCCCAGATTTAATAACTGTGTTAATTCATCAAGCGCCTGAAAACTTTCATCAATTAACTGTGGGTCTTTTAAATCATCGGGATTAAGTTCTGTACGATAATGCCGTAACACCCAATCATCAAGTGTATGTAACAATTCATCATTCACTAAAATTCCTTGATGCATAGCTTCTAACTCCTGCTCATTTAAAGGTATGCGTAACCTTAAACATGCAGGACCACCGCCATTGCGCATACTTTGTTTTAAATCGATATAAATAATTTGCGTAATTGGATTACTGTTATCTGCAATTAAGTCATTAATACATTTTTGAATTTTTGTATTGTTGTGACATTCACTTGGTGCCAGCAAAAGCATCTCTTTAGAATCAGGGAGGGTGATAAGTTGCGAATTAAATAAATACGTAGCAACCGCATCTTCAATGCTGAATTGATCTTTAGTAAATTGAATAAACTGTATAGGAAAATCAGCCTTATTTTGTAATTCAATGAGTACTTTCTTTTGAAAAGAAAACGCTTGTTCATGAAGTAAAAATACCGATTCATTAGCTACTGAAATTACATCGTTATGAAAGATTCCCAGATCTATAGCCTGTGGGTTTTGGCAAGCAAATACCACTTTTTTGGGATCTAATAAGTGCTTGCGTGCTAACGCGGCGCAGGCCTCGAAAGATTGTCTGGCTGGAAATCGAGCCGATAAATTTTGTTTGCCATACACAAATAAATGAACAGCAGGCTGGGCATGACTGGCGCACAAACGAATATGATTGGCCGCACCTTCATCCATAGTTGCAGATGAATTAGGTAAGGGCTCATGATGTACAAAATAGTCAGGATTGGCAAAAAACATTTGGAGTAGCTTTTGTGAAAATTTAGCTTCTTGTTGTCTGTGTAAATTGCTCAGTAAATTAGCTGCTGTAAAATGTACCTTAGCATCTTTAGTATCACTGCTTGGTGCAATAGTTGCAGCATTTGCAGTCCACATACTTGAAGCCGAATAACTGGCAGCTAATAACTCCGGAGCAGTTTTAGCTGCTTTTTGAATTTGTTGGACTGGACTGCCGCTAAAACCCAGTTGATGCAGCAAGGCTAAATTTGGTCTTTGTTGCGGAGGCATAAAGGCTTGTTTTAAGCCCATAGAATAAAGTAGGCGCATTTTTTCAAGGCCCTGACGGGCAGCAGCCTGTGGATTTGACGTACTTAATGCATTACTAGTCGAGGCATTATTGCCTAATGATAAACCCGCATAATTGTGCGTAGGGCCCACTAAACCATCTAAATTTAATTCAAACACCTTCATAGAGTCTTCCTATAAATTTTTGTGGGGATTATTTAAGTATAAGGGTGATATCCGCACGGGATCTTTGACGCGCACCTGTAGTGATTCTGCAGTTTCCTTGCTTAGTATACAGCTATTCTCATCTTCATGAATTAAAGCAGAGCAAATAGTTGCACGAAAATCAATTTGAGTAGTACCTACGATAAATTCAATACTGCGTACCTCATCACTGATTCCTGAAATTGTGTATTCTTGACTTAAAGCGACTGTTTTAATATCAGTAAGTGGCGCCTCAAGAATGGGGCCGGCATCGAAAATATGTACGTAATTATTAAAGTGGAAGCCTTCCTTAATTAAAATTGACATGGCCGGAATAGTTGATTCATGAGGTTTGCCTATAGCCTTTTGAGCCTCTTCTGCCAATAGGGGAACATAAATAGGATACTGAGGCATTAAGTCTTCAATGAATTGTTTATTAGTGGATAAGTTCAGTGAATCCGCTTCATTAAAATCCATCTGGAAAAAATGCCTACCCACATGCTCCCAAAATGGTGATTGGTTGTTTTTGTCAATTAAACCGCGTAACTCAGCAATAATTGCTGGCGCAAAGCGTTGCTGGTGCTGCGCCATAAATAGAAAGCGGGCTTTGGAAAGTAATAAACCATTATGGCTTTTTCTATAGCTTGGATCTAGGAATAGGGTGCAAATCTCTGTTCTACCTTGATTGTCATTTACTAAATTCAAGAGCTCATACTCACTTCGAATATTCAGCGAATAGCTGATACGGGCATATTTTGATAGATGATAAGAATAAAAGGGCGTATCAAATCCAGTTTTGGCTTGAATTGCTGAAGTTCCAATCAGTTGCTGGCTTTTAGTATCTTCCAAAACAAAAAGGTAATATTCATCAGAAGGTTCATGTACTTGTTTTTTAAATGATTCTAAAGAAAGAGTTAGGCGTTTTTTTAATAAATCCTCATCTTGCGGCAGGGAAGTCATTCCTTTGCCACATAAGAGTGCAAGTCGGTGCACTTGCGCTAAATCTGATTCACAAACAGTACGAAGTACGAGCATATGTGGTGACCTCAGGGACATTTTTTCTTTGTATTTAATGAGATAACGATAACGTAAATAGCCAGGTATTCGCAAGGATTGTTTTATGAGACTTGTTCCAGGACAGTAATTTTGGTATAATAAAATGTTATACAGCTTGACCGGAGTTTTAGCAAGATGCCAATTTACGAATATCAATGCACAAACTGTCATCATCAATTGGATTTGATGCAAAAAATTGGTGAACCACCAGTGACTAAATGTCCTAACTGTTCCAAAGACAAGTTAATAAAACTTGTTTCTGCAGCTGGTTTCCAATTAAAAGGCACCGGTTGGTATGCAACTGATTTTAAAGATAAAAAAACTGGTAAATCCTCCAGTCCAGAAACGAAAGAAAATACGAATGTCTCGACAGATAACGGTAGCAAAGAATCTCAATAATAATACTAATATAGGTGGCTTTATGTATACGCACAAATGTACTGCAGTAAATGAATCATGTTTGGATAAAGAAATTACTGTATGTGGTTGGGTGCATAATAGACGCGATCATGGCGGCGTTATATTTTTAGATATTCGAGACAGTTCAGGAATAATTCAGGTTGTTTACCAGCCAGAAAATAAAGCTTATTTTGATGTTGCTGAAAAGCTCCGCAGTGAATTTGTTGTCCGTGTAACAGGGCAAGTACGTAAAAGACCTGTTGGAATGCTAAATGATAAGATGGAAACAGGGACTATCGAAGTTCTAGGCACGCATTTGGAAATTTTAAATCAATCGCCAACACCGCCATTTTTGCCAGATGATCATCAAAATGTGAATGAGGATTTGCGTTATAAATACCGTTACATTGATTTACGGCGTACAAGTATGCAGCATAAATTACGTTTAAGACATAAACTTAATTCGTGCATACGCACCTATCTGAATGCGCACGATTTTTTAGATATTGAAACGCCAATGTTAACCAAGGCAACTCCTGAAGGAGCTCGTGATTATCTAGTGCCTTCACGTGTGCATCCAGGACAGTTTTATGCCTTACCACAATCACCTCAGTTATTTAAGCAAATGTTGATGGTGGCTGGGTTTGATAAATACTATCAAATTGTGCGTTGTTTTAGAGATGAGGATTTACGAGCGGACCGTCAACCTGAATTTACTCAGCTTGATATCGAGATGGCTTTCATTGACGAAGAAAAAGTCCTTGGATTAATTGAGGGCCTATTACAAAAAGTATTCAAAGAAATTCTTGATGTGACTATTCCTGCACAATTGCCAAGAATGACTTATGCTGAAGCAATGCGTCGTTTTGGTAGTGATAAACCCGATTTAAGAAATCCATTGGAACTGGTAGATATTGCTGATTTGGTTTCTGAGGTTGATTTCAAGGTGTTTTCAGGTCCAGCAAAAGACGCTAAAGGACGAGTGGTAGCTTTAAAATTACCAGGAGGCTGTACTTTAAGTCGTAAAGAACTGGATGACTACGGTACCTTCGTTGGTAATTATGGTGCTAAAGGTTTGGCGTATATAAAAGTTAATGATTTGAATGCAGGGCTTGAGGGTTTGCAATCGCCAATTCTTAAATTCTTGAATGAAGAAATCGTTACCGCAATTTTAAAACGTGTCGATGCCAAGACCGGTGATGTTGTGTTTTTTGGTGCTGATAAAGCGCATGTGGTTAATGATGCTATGGGTGCCTTGCGAATTAAATTAGGACATGATAGAAATTTATTAAATTCAGGATGGCAATTAGTATGGATAGTGGATTGGCCCATGTTTGAGGTGGATCATCAAACCAATAAATTAATGCCCATGCATCATCCTTTTACTTCGCCAAAGGATTTATCGCCAGAAGCATTAACTGCCAAACCAGCAGAATCATTGGCCAAGGCTTATGATATTGTAATAAATGGTTATGAGATTGGTGGTGGTTCCATACGAATTCACCAACAAAAGCTGCAACAAGCAGTGTTTGAATTAATTGGAATCAATGAGCAAGACGCCCAAGAAAAATTTGGTTTCTTATTGGATGCCTTGCAATACGGTGCTCCACCTCATGGTGGAATCGCTTTAGGTATTGACCGTTTGGCAATGCTTTTAACTGACTCAGCATCAATTAGGGATGTGATTGCGTTTCCAAAAACGCAAACCGCATCATGTTTGTTAACGAGCGCTCCTTCACCAACCGGCGCGGCTCAATTAAATGAATTGGGAATAAGACTTGCACCAACTACTACGAAACAGTAATACACATACAAAGGGTCTCACCAGTCGCAAAAGCTGGTGGAGCATCCCTTTGCTTATTGTTTTATTTTTTACAGTAGTTTGTCAGCAAGTACACTCAAGTCCTACACCTCCTATTCATAGTTCCTTAGTAGAGTACTTAAATAAAGAACAAGCTCATTTGCATAAAGTGATCGATGAAGTAAAACAGGCAAGCCCTCCCAAAAATGGTGATGAATATCTCAGTCAAACTCATAAAATCGATTCTTTATTGACGATAACAAAGGCTAAGATCGAGAGTTTGCAGGCCTTTCACGATAACTCCAATAAAATTCGTTTGGAATTAAATCAAAAATTAAAACACCTACAACAATTACCTCTTGCCAGTGCAGATGCTGATATACAAGAGCGGGTAAATCAAATTGAAAATAGTCTGGTTGAAAACCGCAAAATCAGTACTTTAAATGATGAAAATCTCGAGTTAACGCGTCAATTTCAAAATGAATTAAACGCTGCCAGTCAAAGATTGGAAATGTGGAATGAGAATTACGAACTGGCCCAAAAATTAAAACAGATCAAGCAATCACGTAAACAATTGCTAGATAAGTTAGCAGTGCTTTACCAGGGCGATACAACTAAAAGCAATGATAAACATGCTAAAACCAAGATTTTATCACCTATTGATGATGAGGCGAGAGCGCTTATAAACAATCAATATATAGCTTTAATTCATCATCAAATGAATACTTTGGATCTGCAAAAAAACATCGTTAAAGCAAAAATGTTGCTATTGCAAAATTCAAATATAAAAACTTTGCAATATATGGTTGAAACGTATGCAGATGTACTGAATCAATCGGATAAATTAGAAAATTCTCTAAAACAAATGCTCGTGTTCTCCAATTCAGAGGCAAGCCTGGATTTAGACATAAGCTTAAAAAAATCAATTACCAATCTAAAAACTTTGGTAAACGAGCAAATCCGACAAGTTGCTGATGAGCAAAAAGTTTTAGCAATGGAATTATCTGATTATCAAAGTCAACTTAAAAAATTAGCTTCATCACGACAAAGTCTGTCCGATTATAGTATTGCTAGCTGGCCCATAATCCTTAATCGTATTGGCGCTATTCCTGTATTATTTTATTCCTATACTAAAACCTTAACTCTTAAGGTATACGACAGTTACATGTGGTTAGATGTGGCGCATCTTTCTATACTATGGGGACTTGTTTTTGCAGTCTCGCTTGCTTATTTTGGCTTAAATCGTTTTTTGAAATCGGTAAGCTTAACTAAAGAACGCTCCAGATTATCGGGTTATTTATACGATGGTATTTTGACTTTAGTACAAAGAAATATTCCGTATCTATGCTTCATATCTACTTTATGGATATTAATGTACTGTACGAATATATCCTACAGTAACTATCAGTTACTATTCAGCTTATTCATGGTTTGGTTTACCTTCCGCGTTTTGATTTTAATTGCGCGTCTGGGCTTATTAGAGAGAATTTCGGATTCATCAGGTAAAGATGTAAAATTATATTACCGATTGAAATGGTTGCTCTTATTTGGTGGATGGATTACGGCCTTAATGACTTTTAGTCATTTATTACCCTTATCTTTATTAATTCAAGACTTGTTTAACCGCCTGTTCATGTTGTTTTTATTAACTGTTTCTCTGGTTGCGTGGAAAAGTAAGGATGTTATTTCTTATTTAATCAGACCAATGATTATTGGAAAAAAGCGTTATTTTAAAAATGCTATTTCTTTATTAGTGATGTTAATTCCGCTTACTTTGTTTTCTACAGCTGTAATTGGTTTATTTGGTTTTGTGAATTTAGCTTGGACTTTGAGTGTCTATCAAGCCTATGCATTGACGGTTTTGGTTGGCTATATTCTAGCCAGAGGCTTATTGTTTGATGCTTTGGAATATATTTCAGAAGCTATGATTTCTAGCTTGAATAATGGTTGGTTATGGATAGAAGTATTTCTAAAGCCCGCCGATAAAATATTAAGAGTTGTTTTATTATTGATGAGTATTGCCGTTTTGTTTCAATTATTTGGCTGGCATTCTGATTCTTTGGTTATTCAAGGCTTACATGAATTTGCCCAATATACACTGATTAATTTAAATGGAATTCATATTACGGTTACCAGTACTATAGAATTTTTCATATCCGTAGCCGTATTTGTTTGGGCTGCTATTTGGACTCGTGAATTTTGTTTCCGTTGGTTGTTTAAGAAAACCAAAGATGCTGCAATACGCAACAGCTTATCAGTATTTACCCAGTACGCTGTAATTTTAATCGGCAGTTTTATTACTTTAAGAATTTTAGGTCTCGATTTTAGTGGAATGTCCGTGATAATCGGGGGACTTGCAGTCGGTATGGGTTTTGGACTACGTGATTTTGCCAGTAATATCGTAGGTGGCATTATGTTGCTTATTGAAAGACCGGTACGAGAAGGGGATTTAATTACCATAGGTGAATACGAGGGCCAAGTGTCGCATATTGGTATTCGCTGCATGCGCGTATCTTCATGGGATAATACTGAAGTGTTAATTCCTAATGCGGAGACTTTTAATAAGCCATTTACCAACTGGACTCATCAAGACGGAATTGTACGTACCGTTATTCCTATCAAAGTAAGTAGATCAGATGATCCTGTAATGGTCCAACAATTAATTTTGGATGTATTGGCTATTATTCCAGAGATAGTTCCAGATCCTCCAGCGCAAGTATTTCTTAAAAAAATCGATGAAGCTTTGATTGAATTCGAGGTACGCTATTTTATCAACGTACAAAACCATTCGCGTGTGGAAGTTCGTTCAGCTGTTTTATTTGCTATTACAGCACAATTTAAAGCTGCAGGAATTAGACCGCCAATTGAACCCCTCACTATAGAATTTAAAGAAGGACACGGTGAATTCATTACTAAGAAGGCCACCGCCGAAGACTGAAGCTGAATTATTAGAGCGTTGTCAGGATATTGAAGGCTTGAGTTTTTCACAGTTAGCCCTACTATTGGGGATTACCATCCCTGAGACGGCTAATCAAAGAAAAGGATGGTTGGGGCAAGCCATTGAATGGGCTTTAGGAGCTGACGCGCAAAACAAATCCTTACCTGATTTTCAAGAGCTTAAGATTGAATTAAAATCAGTACCCTTAGCCGCATCTGGTAAACCCACAGAATCTACTTTTATTACGTCCATCCCCTTACTGACCATTCATAAGCAAACCTGGCATAGCTCACAATGCTTTGCAAAATTACGGCGTGTATTATGGGTTCCAGTTGAAGGAGATAGTCTTATTCCTTATACACAAAGAAGAATAGGTAGGGCGGTTTTATGGTCCCCTAATGAGACACAAGAACAGGTTTTGGCGGCTGATTGGAACTATCTCAGTTCACAAATCAGCACAGGACAATTAGAAACTTTGGATGCGCGTTCTGGCGATTATTTGCAAGTACGCCCTAAAGCCGCTGATGGCAAATCCTTATGTTACGCTTTTGATTCTGAGGGAAATAAAGTACAAACCCTGCCAAGAGGATTTTATTTGCGCAGCGTGTTTACTGCGCATTTGATTTACCCATAGCTGTTGGCACCATATTTTTCATATTTTCTACGACACTTGAAAGTTGACTGCGCATTAGATTCTTAAATTCCGTATCTGTTGCAAAGTATTTTATTGCCTGCTCTAAACCTGTGTAAACATTTTTATCAAAGGAACGATTTTCTACTGCAATTTTTAATTCACGAACCTTAGTCGGGTCTACTTTATCCTTGGAAGTTGAAAATAATGAATAAACTGAACTTACTATAGCGGCACCTTTTTTTGTTAACGAGTTATCAGCTTCTGTCGATTGATTTAGCTCTTTATCCCAAGCCAGCATAAAATCCTCAGTGCATAAGGGGGCTAATAGTTTAATCAAACGTTGCAGATCCGGATTAACAAATTTAGCTTCTTTTTCTGGATTATCTTTTACACTCCATTTATACAACTGCTTCATTTCATTCAAATCATCTACGAAATCAGTCATGCTAAAGCGCTCCAGAATAAAACCTGATACGCCAAAATAAAAGCAAGCATTGGTAAACACACTAATAAAACCTGGAATAGGTAATAGTAGATTAGCAATCCCTAAAGTGCCCCAAACCTTAAGGCCCTCACTCATTGCCTGAAATAAATACATTTTATTGCAACTGAGTTCAAATTCATTCATATATTGTCGTAGTGCAGTTTGCACACTGGGATTACTACTATCAAATTTTTCGGATGTTAATTTATTTAAGGTTTCTTTTCGTTTATTTTTTTCTTTTTCATATGCACTTATATGTGACACGGACATGGCAACCATAATTAGCTCCTTGATAAATATTTGGGAACGGTCCAGGACCCAGTTGAACATTTACCACATTCCGCGGCATATTCGTGTGACTGAGGATGTGGGGTAGTGGGTCCAAGGCAGTTCCCAAAATCATATCATAGTAAGTGCAATGGTTTACACCACATCCTCACTTCAGAAACTCCGGATAATATAAACTAAGTTACGTCGATCTATCAAATTTACAAAAGATTTAGTTGCAAATTTTATGATAGATTGATATAAAAAAAATAGAGATGTTATTTTTGCAGGAAGCCATGCTAGAGTTCACCGAATTTCAGCAAAATGCCAAATTGTTGCCAGAAAGGTTAGAAAAATTCGGCAATAACCAAAATTCAATACTCGGTATACTAGCAGCCTGTTTTCCCCAAATTGATAATAAACGTTCCTTCGAAGATGCAGAAACTATTGCGGCCTTAGCAAATAGTTTTGATACCAATCACCAGGATTTATTCGAATTCCTTAAGAATTGCACCAAACCACCGGTAACTACTGCGCGACAATTGGAGGAATTTCAAAAAAGGGTGCTTATAGCTGTCTATGTAACAATGTGGTCTCATTATAAGACCAGCTTAATGAACTATATGAATAAGCCTTTTATCGAGATGGTTCAAAAAGATCTTGGTGTAAAATCTCCTGTAAATCTAGGACAAGATGTATTAGAAGCAGCTTTTTTAGCAATGAGTCACTATTGTTCCTTTGTTTTTAGAATGCGCGAACACGAACAGTATGGCAGACTTAATAAACGCTTTGGACCAGCAATTCAAGCACAGCTCCATACTTTAAGAGAATCACTCCTTTATGATAAACCTTCTGTTGTAAGTCATGGGAGTTGGGGTTGGTTAGAAAATTATTGGGAAAAAAATCCGAAACAGAATGTAGATTTATTTAAATTCGCCATGGAAAGTCGCGATTTTTTTACCACAATCAATGCCAGTCCTGAAAAACAAGCTGATTTTATTAGTATCATTGATAATAATGCTTTTGAATGTGCTGATTTATTAGAATTAATCAACCTTGTACCTGATGATAAGGTAAAATCTTTATTGGTTATTCAATTATTAAGCCAGGCAGATTTTTATAAACAAATATCCGGTCAGTCCATATTGGAACGTTTGAATAAAAAAAGCATCCAGGCTCCTTCGCGAATCAGCGCCTTGGTTCAACTCATCGAATTAGATATCCTTACCGATGAATTTATAGGTAAAATGGAAGCAGAAGCTGCTGTCAGCCTGTTGTTTTCACCAATGCATTTTCATCAACTGCAAGCTAATCATATCAAAGCTCTGCTAAATAGATATCCTAAAACAGTCGTGTTGCGTTATTGGTTGTATCATTGCAGTGATTTACCAAATGCTCATTATGTGTTGGCACATTTGATGAGCTGTGCTAATCAACACATGAGTGATGAAATTAAAAAGCTGGATGCACATTTGAAAGAAGATGTTTGCAAAAAAATGATTTATAGCCTGGAATTATTCAATCCAGACCATGTACTAGCACTGACATTGGATCAAGAAGAGTATTTAATTTTAGCTATGCGGCTTTTTCTTAATGGGCGCGTTAATGAAGCAACAGTAACGTATATTAAAAAAAGTATTGCCCGATTAATGAGCAAGCAGCGAAGTTTTTCTTTGGAGTCCATGCATTTGGTTATAGCTTTAAATTCCAAGCCGGAGTTTAAAAATTTTAATGCTGAAACACATTACATTCATCATTTTTTCAAGTTTTTCACAGGCAACAGAGAACAGCTTTCTGAGGCTGTTAGCCGTTATTTATTAATAAATAATAACACCAACACAGCAGGTAAACAGCAGTATTTAATTTATCAATTAAACGCCGTTTTGGATAGAAAAGATATTGATATAACTACCAGAGAGGCTATGTTTTTTTCATTTTTGCAGCATCCGGAAATATATGATGATACTATAAAAAAATCCTTGTTTTTATTTGATGCAACCCGTTTTATTCAGCATTTTGGGCTACCAGGAGGTACAGCACAGTATGAACGTGTACTGGATTTATGTGAATGGGCCTTAAAAAAACTAGACCCAAGTCAATACCCAGAAATTATTGAAGTAGTTAAAAGGGCTCAAAAAGAGGCAAAACAAGAATTAGTGTTTAGTGAAACCAGGGGTTATTTTTCTAAAATTCTCGATTATTTTAGACGGTGCTGGATCTATGGTTGGACTGGATTTTTTAGAGCAAAATTACCCGTTTATGTAGCGCCAGCCTCAGAGTTGACCCAAAATGACACCAAGCAAATTGCTAATGAAGATCTTGATTTAAACCCTTTAAGTAGAGAAAACTTAGTAAAAATGATAAACTTTTTAATCGCTAAATTAGAAAGTACATTTCATAATGCTGATGCCAATGAACTTATTAAAAGGATAAATCAATATTCTTTAAAAGCAATAGATGCGCATGAATTTGGAATCAGAGCTAATTTGGATAAATTATTTATAAAACTAGCTAGCGAATCGCATAAGAATTCAAGCTTGTTTGATTGGTTTATACATAATCAAGAATCGATCATGGCTAATCGAATACGCTTATTGGAGCTCAGTATTGTCAAAGGTTTACAAGCACAAATTGAAACAATCGTGAAATACTCAGATCCGCCTTTTGCATCTTTGCAACATTTTCAAAATGAACTCAACAGCACCATACCCCAATTGCATGGTCCACTACCTGAAAAACCTGCTGTTGAGCAGTCACAACCAAATACTGCTAAACAGAGTATAATGGGCACAATGACTGGTTATGCGAATAGTGCTTGGGCTACGTTTTTTGCTGCTAAAGCAGCTCCAATAGACCCAGTTATTGATGTCGATTTAGTTTTTCTTAATCAATAGGATGGGTTGGGGCAAAAGAAGAAAGCAAACTACGCAGTATAAGAAGATGTTGAAAATGGTTTAAGTGATTCACCAATTTGCTTGTACAACTCCGGTAACCACCGAGGCTGAGCAAAACTAGAGGTTGATGGTTTACTCTTACGTAAATCATTCGGTGCAATCACTACTTGAATATTTCTCAGGCCAACGCGTCGCGCAAGGATAAATAATTGATCAATTGCCAAGTCGCCAATAGCCAGACAACCCACCGACATATCTTTTCCGTGAATGAAGATATTATTACCTAATGCTCTTCGACCATCAGCATAACCTTTTTCTCTATCAAAATTATTTGGGTAGTTGATCATCATTGATAAATGCATACTGCTAAATGGATTGAAATTCACAAGCTTGTAAACACCTTCAGGGATTTGTTTATCGTTTTCTCGTAATTTTGGACCGAGTCTACCGCTGAATCCAGTGAGTGGGTAGTTATGAATATGACGCCAGGATTGATTTGGATTTTTTGCCCAGAGCTCAACGGTTCGTTCTTCTTTGAAAGCTAATATTGCGATTTCTTTGGGCGGGTAACTAACACCAGCTTTATTAAAATAAGATATGAGTTGCGGTTCAACTTTTAAACCATAGCGTTTTACAGCACGTTCAATTGCTTTATCCCAATTAAGTTTAGGGGCCATCGCAAATGCGTTAAAGCTTAAGATAATTAATAAAGCAAAAAATAATCGTCTCATACTTACAGTATCTATGTGAGTTAAAAAGATAGTATCAAATATAAATCCTAAGAACAATGTATTTAAAATTTAAGATTTATGCTTTTGTAACTGCAATAAATGTTTTTTTACCGGTAACGATAATTGTGTTGTAATAAAATCAGGACTTACTGCTAAATGTCCAATTGATGGGACCAAACCAAAATGATTGGGACAGAGATAATCAACGGATCCATCATCGGTAACTTTATAAAAAATATACTTATAGGAGCAATAATCAGCTTTTTGCAATAATGCAACTTGCATAACTGGTGTGCCAGGCATTCTATTTTCAATAAAATAAGCATTAGTCCAAATATTTATCATGACAAAAATACTGCCTATGAAAACAAATGCTTTTAGTAAACTACTGGTATAACGATAAAAAGGAGTGTTGGTGCTGAGGTGATTTACCACTGTAATAAGTGATATAAATAATATTATTAGATTTAAAGAATAAATACCCGCATTAAGGTAATCAAAATAACTTCCGAGTATTTGGCTTCCTGAAAATTCAAAGTGAATTATTAAAGCAATGATGCTAAGCCACATGGCAGATATTACATAATATATAGCTTGTTTTTTGATGCCAATCAGCAATAGTAACAGACCGATTAACGGAAATGCACAGTGGATAAATTTAGGTAATATGTCCATCGATTCAATCCTTTGTAAGTTTCCTTATTTTATACCAGTAAATTAGAAGGATATCTAGAGTCTACACTATGCGCACAACACCCTGATTTATTAGGGCGTGTTTACAATTCAATTTTCTACGTCCCGCGGCTTGTCCGCGGGATCCAGTCGGTTCTGGATTTATGCAACAAGACTTTGCTTTACTCAAAATCTCT
>JBAZRP010000013.1:0-42274 GCA_041662885.1 Legionella sp. | reverse complement strand
AATTCTTAAGAAATTTCGTTATAAATGATGACTTTGTTTTAGGATGTAATGCAATAGAATTTCATCGGTCTGATTCTTGGATGTTTTAGAATGTCCCTCATCACCAAAAAGCAACCATCCTGGATTCACATGAAGACCATCAGCGATTTGTTTCACCTTATCATAATCTGGTAAGGCATCACCTCTAAGATAACGTCTGCAGATTTGTTCTGATGCGCCCGCAAATTTAGCAAGGGTTTGAATACAAATGCCACTCGGTGATCGTGAAGCAATATGCCCTTTTGATTTCATAGCTTCGATTAATCGATTTGAAAAATCTTTATATTTACCTAAAGTCATAAAGAACTCCTATCCTGGATTAACAACTTAACAATAAATTTATCATATAAATCGATATCAATCAATTTCACATAACATGTTCATACTAATTTCGATAAAAATAATATTGATAATGTTATTAATATAGTATTAATATAAGTTTCGTTGTTTGGTAGTGCGCAATAAAAATTGAGTTTGGAAGTACATGATTGATAAAAAGAAAGGGGGAAATATCATGCATCACACAAATATTAAAGAATTAGCACAACGGGTACTCTTCATTACAGATCTGGAAAAAATATTAGGGCGCAACAGGCTGACTTTGCGGCGTTGGTGGATGGAGGGAAAATTTCCAAGGCCAGTTAAATTAAACGGAACAACACTGGTTTGGCATTCAGAAACTATCAACCAGTGGATTCAGCAGAATATTAAAGAGAAAGAAGATATGGTTTGTTAAATGCCCTTCTGGCTTCAAATAAAAAACAGGCTGAAACAAGCCTGTTTTTTCCTAAAATTTACAAACTTTACTTAGTTAAATAACAGCCATATATTTTTAATCACGTTCTTTTATATTTTTTTCGTAAAAATAATATACACATTAAACAACATGATTAATCAGGCAGCAGACTTGAAATCAAGAAGGATATTTTACCAATTGCATCTGCAAATCCACCTACAGTTGCTGCGGTTTCAATTTTGGACCAAAGACTCCCTATAATTGATTTATCTGGTTGTGACTTAGCCAATTGATCATTAAGGCTTTCTATATCAACTGACAAATTCAATTTATCTGTTTCGCTAAGAGTACTTTTTGCAATAGAATTTTTTAAATTTGTAAGTTCATCATGAAGACTTTTATATTGTACATTTACAATATTACCATCTCCCAAGGTAACAATATTATTACCCGTTGCATTAATATTAATACCTGGATATTTTACATTTTCTTTGAATTCAGAGATGGTTTCTATTTTATCAATACCGGCAGCTGATATTTCGTACCAAGTAGTAATAGAAGGGATCGTACCTGATTCTAGCTGAACAGTTTTTTCTATATCAGTTTTATTAATCCAACCCTTATCCAGCAGATAGGTTAAATTTGACATAACTTGAGGTTGAGTTAGAGCATATTCACTTTTTAAGCCGCTTTTTACATCACTAATTTTAACTGCTGTGCCTTTTTTCCCATATTTACTCGTAGCAGTATTATTGCGATCATAAAACCACTGCAGAATTTGGGCTCGTATTTTATCGTTCGGGTTCATGATAATCCTTGCTCACGATTTCGACCACCTCATTGTTTATAATAGCAGTTATCTAGAACATTGGCGGTGTAGCCAAAGCAAACCAAAATTATAGAACTCGTGTTAGGGTGCTGTGTTGTTAATGGGGAAGTGCCCCCGTAATTGGGAAAGAGCCAAAAAGTGTAGCCAGAAGTGTAGCCAAATGGATTTTATGAAACAACCTGAAGTCTTGAAACCCTTACTGGGCTTGGTCGGGACGGAAGGATTTGAACCTTCGACCACTAGCACCCCATGCTAGTACGCTACCAGGCTGCGCTACGCCCCGATTGGTTGGCAATGATAACTAAGTCGGGGGGAAATGACAAGTTTAAATCATTCAAAGGCGTTAATTCCGGTTATATGTTTTCCTAAAACCAGGGTGTGGACGTTGTCGGTGCCTTCGTAGGTGAAGACTGACTCTAAATTGAGCATGTGGCGGATTACGTGGTATTCTATGCTGATGCCGTTGGCTCCCATTAGGTTTCTGCAGGTTCTTGCTATGCTTAGTGCCTGGCGGCAAGCGTTTCTTTTGGCTAAGGAAATCATTACTGGGGTTTCGCGGCCTTGCTCGTTTATTCTTCCTAACTGGATATTTAGGCATTGGGCTTTGATTATTTCTGTGTACATGTCGGCTAAATCTTGTTGAATTAGTTGGAAGGATGCTAGGGGTTTGTCGAATTGTTTGCGTTCTAATAAGTATTCTCTGGTCCTGTCAAAGCAGTCCATGGCGGCCCCGATAACTCCAAATGCGATGCCGAATCGTGCTTGGCTTAGGCAACTTAAGGCAGCGCCTAAGCCTTTGTCGCTGCCTGGTAGTACATTTTCCTCTGGCACAAATACGTTGTCCATCACCAATTCGCCGGTAACTGAGGCGCGTAGGGACATTTTTAATTTAATTTCCGGGCAGGTCATGCCTTTTGCTTTGGTATCTACTATAAAACCACGTATGCCTTGGTCGGTTTTGGCCCAAACTATGGCTATGTCAGCTATGCTGGCATTGGTTATCCACATTTTGGCACCATTTAAAATCCAGCCGCCTTTGGTCTTTATTGCATTGGTGCGCATGCTGGCAGGATCGGAGCCTGAATCAGGTTCTGTAAGGCCAAAACACCCGATAATCTTGCCTGCAGCCATAGCTGGCAGGTAGTGCTTTCTTTGCTCTTCGCTGCCGTATCGAAAAATAGGATACATGCATAATGAACTTTGAACTGAGGCAAAACTGCGTAAGCCGCTATCGCCTCTTTCCAATTCCTGGCAGACTAATCCGTAAGCAACTGCAGAGGCACCTGAGCCGCCATATTCCGTTGGTAAAGTGATGCCAAATAAGCCTAATTCAGCCATTTTGTGAATGAGCTGTTGCGGGAAGTGGGCTTTTTCAAAAGCTTCTGTCATTAAGGGTACAGCTTCTTTACTAACAAACTGAGCGACGGAATCTCTTATCATGCGTTCATCGTCATTTAGTTGCTCATCAAGAATTAATAAATCGTCCATTTCCCTCTCCAATGACTGCTTAAAACGAATAATTAAGTATATACAGTTTCAAGCGCAATATCCAAAAACTTGACCTCAAAGCACGCCTCACCAATAATAGATATTCCGAAGGATCGATAAGGACGTCATGATGACAATAAATCCAAATTCCAGTATGTATAGATTAGCGACTATAGTCACTTCCTTTAAAGCTTTGTATCAATTATCACCCCAACAAGTAGATGGTTTTTTAAATGCCTATAGCATTTATGATTACGATTGGGTTGATGGGCAGGCAGTAAAAGATTCCAAACCAATCGAATATAAAAACATAAAACAAGGTCTTTTGGATTGGTATAGCGTAATCAATCATCTTTGCGCGATTGGTGAGGTGGAAAAAATGTATATCCCCCCTACTATGGACCTTTCAGTAAATATTATTAAAAACCAAATTTTATTCGAAAATAAATTTGCTCGCGACTTGGGTTTAAAAAAAGGTGATAAAGTTTTTGAATTGGGTTGTGGTAAAGGTCGGGTTGCAGCGCACATTGCTACTGATACTGGTGCTCAAATAACTGCTATTAATATCGATCAAGGCCAATTGGATAATGCCATGCAATTTAGTGCAAAGAATGGTTTAGCCAAACAATGCACATTTATTAATGCTGATTTTAATGACCTACCATTTGCATTTGCTGATAATAGTTTTGATGCCATTTATGAAATTCAGGTTCTTTCTCTAAGCAGAAATTTAGAAAAGCTATTCAAAGAAATGTACCGTATGCTCAAACCAGGTGGAAAAATATCTTTGTTGGAATGGGTACGTTTAGCAAATTATAATCCAGAAGATCCACACCATGTTGAACTAATGAAACAAATCAAACCACTAATTGGTGCGATAGGAACTCCATCACCAGAAGAATATGAATCTGCTTTGCGTAAGGCAGGATTTGAAGTACTTATTAGTGAGGATCCAAGCATTAATAAATCGCAAGAACCACTGATTCGTAAAGCGGGAGTTAGTTATAATCGGGTTTATCCAGTAGTTAAATTCCTAGTCAAAATGAAAATACTGCCTAAGCATTTTATTGCTTTGTTGGATCGGCTTAGCAAAGATCAGGAAGCCTTGTGTGAGGCAGATAAATTGGGCTTAATTACTATGTGTTATCATTTTGTTGCGCAAAAGCCCAGGTAGGATCAGAGGTTGTAATTGTTGGTTAATGATCTGTGGCTGTCAGGTTATAATATGAAATAAGTTCTGATTGCCCAGCTTCCATCCGGTACGTCATCCAGAGCGAAGCGAAGGATCTTCTCTTCAGTTAGCACTGATATGGCTTGAGAGAAGATCCTTCGCTTCGCTCTGGATGACGTGCTTCCTTAGCCCTATGACCATGGATCAATGACCCAGCCTATGGCCTGTAAGTAAGGGCGCTAATCTTGAAGTGTTGGCATTTTGTGATTAAATAATCTACACTCTGTATAATAATACTAGAGGGGATTTATCATGAAATGGATAGTGCTGATAGGAATTGGCTTTTTCATTGGTGGTTGTACCAGTTATACACAAGAAGTGGTTGAGTACCGCCAAGTCTTAGTGACTCCTGTTGTTCCTGCTACTGGGGTGGTTAGTTATGGGGTTTATGGGATACAAGAGCCCCTGGATGTTACTACTACTACTGTTGAGTATTATTAGGTCATTGAATTAAGCTTGTGCTTACATTGGAGATCAAAAGTTGGGTCAATGACCTGAGGTATAGACCCGTTTTTTCATCTCAATCCAAGTACCCTTCTCTCCTTGGGGAGAAGGTTGTATAGGGTGTATCAAATATTTTGCCACCATCACTACCCTCATCCGCCCCTTCGGGGCACCTTCTCCCGTCAAACGGGAGAAGGGAGCTTGGATTGAGATGAAAAAACGGGTCGATACTGCAAGTCAATGACCCAAATTAGTCTAGTATGAAGGCTTAGGGAAGGTTTGGCGTCCAAAGTCATTGGGGATTTTCTCTAATTCATCAACTAAAAATGAAGCAAATGAATGTCTGTTGTAACGCGTATTCCAAGCATCTAGAAAATCATTAATCACTACTTGTGCTTTTTCAACAGAGTTGCAGTCTGCCACTGAGCTCATTATTGCCTTGGCTCGAGTTTGACCATATTCTCCGTGTCTGAATTGCCATCTTGAGAAGAAGCCATCATGTCCACGCAAGCCAATATCTGTTTTAGTGTCGTACCAAAGTTGGTATTGATCTTGAGCTTTGTTAACAGCATCTTTAATACTTTTCAATCTGGGGTCGATTGGTTCATGTTCGGGTTCGGATTGTAGTAGTGGCTCAAGTTGTTCTTCAAAAAAACTATGACGCGATCCCTCATTAGAACGAGGAGATGTAAAAGGTGGAATTACAATCTGTTGTGGTCTAAGCTCAACTCCAGCAGGCACCTGTGGAGCTTGCTCTACATTACGGTTACCTACAGGATTATTAGCAATAATTGGCGTACGCTGATTCTCTTGCTGTGCAACTTGTTCCAAATACAACCGTAACGCTAATTGTTCATCTGCTTCTAAAGTGTAGGGCTGAAGTGGTGGAACCAAATTTTCATCTTCATTGTAATCGTCATCAATTATTTCATCTTCTTCCTCTTGTACTGCTTGAGGTTCATTCACTCTTGGAGCAGGAGGAACTGGAACATCCAAGTTTGCAGGATAAACAATTGATTGCGCAAAATTAGCCAGACCGAAATATTTTCGAATAAAATTGATTTCTTCTAAGATAAAATGTAAATAAAAGGCAATTTTTCTAGCATATGTTTCTCTTAATACATTATTCGCATTATCTGTATTCAATTGATACATGTTATCAAAATCTGTCCTGGCAGATTCCCGTAACAAAGCTTGATACATACGATGTTCTGGATTTGTTACTACGTCTTCCAATGCATTCAAATAGGCCGTTGCAGACTCGTACTCTTTGGGATCTAACAAATCAAATTCATTTTGTAGGTTTTCATATAAAGTTTGATTTTGTTCAGGAGTAAAAGTAGTAAACTCTCTAGCTAAAATTTGCTGGCGAATATTTATTTTTTGTACTTCTTGCCATTTTACAGCAGCAGCTTCAACTGTAAGCGGAAGTGTTTCGTAGGATCTCATAATGAGCGGCTGAAGTTCAAAAGTTGGTTCCAGTGTAAAGATAGGAGCAGCTTTAGGATCGGTTTTTCTAAAAGGTCTCCAATCACCCTGAGCATCCAAAACTTCAATCACATCAAGTTGTGTTAAGGCATTTTTTTTGCCTTCAGTAGCATAAAGTACCCCGTCTAAGATACGAAACGCTTTTTTGTTGGGCGCAGGATTATTTTGGGCATAATTCGTTATCCACTGTCCTTCTTCGACTGTCTGCCAAGCGCCAGCTAAAGCTTGATTATCTTTAAGAGGAAGCGCGACTTCAGCATGAACCTTGTTGCCCTCTTGATTAAAACGTAGCCAATAAGCTTCAGTATCACACCAATAAGTTCCAATAATCATACACCCACCAAAAAGTTAAAAGAATTAGCAGGAGACTAGCATAATATTATTATTAAATAAACATATTAATGACAGTTTGGTGCTTTTAAGGGCTTCAAAGAATAATTTTCATCAATAATTATATTAATTGACAGGAACTTGATAAATTAATCTACAGGATTTGTTGTTAACCTCAGGACTTTTTACCCCGTAAAATAACCCTTGTTCAATTTTAGAGCAAACCTCATCCTTACTTAATCCATCCAAACAATCTGCCAAACTTTTAAGTTGGCAGTTGGGAAAAATTTCAAGTGCATGATAGTGATCATTACCCCACTCTTTAGCATTATCTGTATAATAAGTCGTATAGTCTTTTACTTTTAAATGTTCGTCCAAACTAAATAATTTCATTCCCGAATTATTAAGATAAATCCTGGAAATCGCTGGCGTTGAATATCCATAAATTGCTGAACCATTCTTAAATTGAATACGTCTAATTTCATCCATATGCGTATGAGAAGTAATTAAAGTCATTTGCCCATAATTCTTCTGATTATTTTCCAAAATACTTAAAAACTGGGTTAAATATTTACTTTTCCAAAAAGGAAATCCAATAAAATCATTTCCTGGAGGTGCATGCATGGCAATTAAAACTTGTTTACCGTGATGCTGCTGCAATTGTTTTTGCAACCAAGCCAGTTGCTGTTGTGCATCGTGATCTTGGTTTGGGTATTTAGGCATAAATAAATGCCAACGAATCCATTGGGTGGTATTTAACACTATTAAAATAATATCTTTATTATTCCGTACTGGATAAGCAGAATAATAACCGTATTCATGCATAAAAGTTTTATCAATAATTAAATCATCACAATACAAACAAGCACCCTGCCACTCTTTAGCATATTTTAAAGGTGTAACGCCTAAAGATTTAAAAGCTTGATAATCACCTGCTATGGGATCATTATTGCCACTGATATAAAACATGGGCTTTTTAAAACTATTCGCTGCAAACAAACTATGAAACACGGTTTGTTCATAGCCTGCTTTATTTGGTGAGTAACCTCCTAAATGCGTCGGTAAATCACCTAAATAAAGAATAAAATCTGCATTACGACTTAAATCGCGCATCTTATTCATGGTGATCGTCAACAAAAGATCACCCGAATCAGCTCCATCCTCAGATGAATTATTTTTTCCGTAATGAATATCAGAAAGTGTGACAAATTGAATACTGGCATAATTAGTATTAACTAAGCATGCCAATAATAAAAAAGATAGAATTAAATTAGGATATCGCTTCACGTATAACCCAGGTTCGTTGTGAATTAGTTGTATCGGAAGCACCTTGAATCCAAAGCAACTTCGGACCGTTTCTAGAAGAAATATTCATATCCTTAGCATTCAAAGCAACTGCAAAAGGAATTTTATTTTTTACCTTTTGCAATGCAGACCAAACTCTATTCGCATCTGCCTGTCTGTCTTTCAAAATAAGTTCATTATTGCGAAATACCACACTCACAGGTTGCCCACGCAAAGAAGCTTTTACAGCAGACTCCAAACTACGCCAACGTGCTTGATGACCGCGTTGCACATCACCTTGAGTAGGATTAGATTGAAACTTCACTTGATGATGCGGTGAAAAAACACGTGCTAATTTGCTGCTACTAGGACTTTGTTGCAAAAAATAAGTAATCAAAGCATCCATAACTGGACGACCTGGTCCAGAAGCTTTACCGCCAGGGATGCGATTAATATACATAGCAAAGGCAATAGTATGACCATTAGCAGCATATAAATATCCTGACAAGCCATTAACACCAGTCATAGTTCCAGTTTTTGCTCGCACAAAACCTTGCTGACTGGAAATGCGGAAGCGTTTTTGCAAAGTACCGTCACGACCTGAAATTGGTAAGGCTGCTATATATTCATAGGATAAAGGAAAACGTGTGTATAAAAATTTTAATAAAGAAATGGTTTGTTCTGGTGTTACTAAATTATAGCGTGATAAACCAGAGCCATCAGTAAAAACGGCTTTTCTAAAATCAATATCCGTTTGCTCTTGAAGAAATTTTTTAATAATTGGTTGCGCTTCTTTCCAACCAACAGGCGAACCATTTAATTTTGCTGCAGTATGTAAGTACAAACTATCTGCATATAAATTATCTGAAGGTTTTAAAGTATCTGCCATTAATTGAAAAATTGGTTTAGAAAATACGGTCGCCAAAATTAAAGAACCAGGACTTGCTTTTCCTAATTGCACTTGCCCATCAAATTGAATACCTTCTTTGGCTAATTCACTTTTAATGATTCCTTGTGCGTATGCTAAAGGATTTTTAATTGCCATACGTTGTTGTACTGCCCATTGACCGATACCAATACAACCATTTACCGTTAAACGATTATCATTATCTAAACCCAAACCTATTCCACAACCTCTGCCACTGGCTTTAGTTCGAGCATGATTATTCAAAGCAATTACCCCACCCCCATCATCAGCTTCAACTATGGCAGCATCTCCATCTTGAGCACCAGGATTTACAGTAACGGATAAACGATTTGAATCAATCATCAAAGGCGCAATAGGCGCACCATAACTATACGATAAATCGGATTTTAACCAACCAGGAGGATAAGAGGCAACAGAAGCCAAACTGGAATCGATAATCACATTACCCTGAATTGATTTAATATTCCATTCTCTTAAAGATGCAATCAGTTTTGCTAAATCTTCACGACTAAAAGAAGGATCACCACTCAAATGCAGATTCAAATTGCCTTTGAGCACTCCTTGTTGAATTTGCCCAGCGCTCGTGCTTAATTGATTTTTAAAACGGTAATCAGGTCCTAAAGCCATAAGTGCAGCTGCTTCAGAAAAAAGTTTCATATTACTGGCAGGAATAAATAACTGCCCTGCATTTCGTGTATAGAGTGTTTCACCTGAAGTTAAATCAACTGCTACTATGCCCAGATTAACATGCGGATTCATGCGGTTAATTACTTGTTCGACACCCGATTGTACTGCTGCTTGAACTGCTGCTGACCATAAGACCAACAAACTAATACCCGTTAACGTCCTTTTCATCAAAGTACATTCCTTAAAAATGAGGGTTTTGCACCCTGGTTTATTCTTATTATTTTATTGTCTAATCATAACGTAAGCCAAAGCGCTCCAAAAGCCCTGCGAGGGTATCATTATCGAAAAATTTAACTTGTAACCAGCCGCCTTGTTGCTTATCGTTTACAATTTGCACAGGAGCACCGACTTGATCCGATAAAATAGTTTCTAATCGTTCAATATCACGATCTTTTTTTGCGTCCTTGGGAATATCAGCAGAAATGAGTTTATACGCTTTTACTTCCTGTTCTAATTGGCGTACTGACCAATAATTAGTGATTGTTTGCTCTGCTAAATAATCTTGTTGTTCGGGAAAAAGCCCGACTAAAGTACGTGCATGCCCCAAAGATAATTCTTTATTACGAATCATTGCTTTTACCGACTCGGTTAAAGTAAGTAGTCGCAAAATATTTGCAACATGACTGCGTGATTTTCCCACTAAAACTGCAATCTCATCTTGCAAGTAATTAAATTCATCCATTAAACGACGATAACCACTTGCTTCTTCGATTAAGTTTAAATCCTGCCGTTGAATGTTTTCTACTAAAGTGAGCGCACAGGCTTGTTTGTCTGTGTATTCACCAATAAGACAAGGAACTTCTGTTAAGCCTGCTAGTTGCGCCGCACGCCAGCGCCTTTCACCTGCGATTATTTCATACGTTTGTTTGGCTATCTCACGTACTATTAAGGGCTCAATTAAACCTTGAGAAGCAATGGATTGAGCCAGCTCTTGTAAAGCTTGGCTCTCAAAATCCTGGCGCGGCTGATAATGCCCCGCTTGCAATTGATTTATGGGTATAAATTTATATTCACTGTGCATAGTATTTTAGGGTGACTTCGAATAGTCAGATTGTTTCATACTCTCAATTGGATTGGAACCGCGCTTGCTGAAAAATCCATGCGTTTGTGTGGAACTTTGCTCATGCAGTGCATTAGCGAGTTCTGGATGTGATTGCACTAATTTCTTACTCAAATTATAAATATGAGTATCATTTGAATGTTTAATTTTTTTTATAAAATGTGCTGCCGTTTTTATTTCATCACGTTTACCGGATGCAATTAATAATGTACACAATTCCAACATTGCATTAGTACAGCCTTTATTAGCAGATTGGCGAATAGTATTTCTGTATTCGGGTGATTTAGGCGGATAAATTTTGGCTAAGTGAAATAAGGCCAAAGGATTTTCACTAGCCAAAGCTTTCATTTCAGGTAAGCAATGAACCAACTTTTGTTGCACGCTATGATTATCAGGCGTTGCTTGCAATTCATTGACTAAAGCAACAAACTTACTGGTGATAGAATTTTTCATACCGTAACCTTTAACATAACCTATATTAAGCACAGAATATATGTTTAAAATTAAGGCATCATTAAGGCGGGAAAACTTTACGTCTTCCTTACAATTATTGAATCAATTAGCGTCCAAAACAGATGGAACAGCATGTGTGCCAACATAGCGCACATAAGCCCATAACGCCAAAACAATAGTCCATAAACAAAGGATTGGCTCAGACTTAAGGTGGCTATAGAGTAAAAAAGTGGCCTACTCGCAACGCATCCTGCCGCTACATAAGCTGGAATTTGGCCCACTACAAAAATTAGGGCACTAACGCAAATTGCAGTCCAATTCACCATATCATTAGGTGGAACAAATAAGAGAATAAAAAATGCCGCCAGGTTCATAAGCCCCCAACGAGCAATTACTTCTTCCACAATACCGCCATAAAGCATACAACCCGACACACCTAAGGCATGACGTAAATTAAACATTGCTTGTAAGGAAAGACTATCTAAAGCTTTAGTAACGAAACCATAATACAGCACAAAAAACGCTATCAAACCGCCTATAGAATAGGTAATTGCCGGCATTAAAATCGCGCTAAACTGATTAAATTCGAGTTTGCCTTGCAGTAATAATTCAAACAAAGGAGCTTTAAGACCGGTTTTTTGCGATAAAATAGCACCAGTAATACTTAAGATAAACACCATAACCAGGGTCTGAATAATTGCGACTTTACTAAAACGACTTTTTACAGCTTCCGTATTATCAGGTAATAAGAAGTTAATAATTCTGGGGATAGCTATAAATATGCCAGGGAGACACAAACAAAATAATAAACCAATTAACTTCCAATCAATAGTCATAATTTGTCCTTAGTTTTTGACCAATATACTATAAAAGAATCCATCCATACCATCTTCGCCAGGCAAAATTTGCCGACCATGACCCGTTGAACGCCCCCAAGTGACATCAGGCATGTGCACCGTACAATCAGGATGGGTTTGCACAAAGGCTGCAATTTGTTGTTCGTTTTCTGCAGCAATCACCGAACACGTTGCATAAACTAATAATCCACCCGGAGCTAATAAAGGCCATAAAGCCTGCAACATAGAGCGTTGAATTGCTTGCACTGCTGCAATTTCTTCATTGGTTCTTAATAATTTTATATCAGAATGGCGACGAATCACACCGGTTGCAGAACAGGGTGCATCCAATAAAATTCTATCAAATAAAGTTCCATCCCACCATGCTTCTGGTGTTAACGCATCACCCTCTAGCAATTGCGCTTGCAAATGTAAACGCTGTAAATTTTCTTTTACTCTTCTTAATCTTTTGCTATCAACATCCAAGGCCAAACACGAAGCTAAATCAGGTTGCGATTCAAGAATATGACATGTTTTACCACCGGGTGCACAACAAGCATCAAGTAACTTCAAGCCTGGTTTTAATGCTAATAAAGACACCGCCAATTGCGCTGCGGCATCTTGTACCGAAACACAAGCATCAACAAAACCCGGAAGATCATAAACAGAACAGGGACTGGCTAGAGTAAGTGCTTGCGGTGCGTGAGGATGCGCATATGCTGCTATTCCCGCTTGTTCCAACAAAGCCAAATATTCAGCAGTAGAATATTTTTGAACATTCACGCGTAAGGTCATAGGCGGATGCATATCATTTGCTGCTGCAATTGCTTGCCAATCATCAGGCCAATCTTTTTGTAAATAATTTAAGAGCCACTGAGGTTGACCGAAACTATAACTGGGATCATGCGCTAATTCAGCTAATATTTCTCCGCGTTTACGACAAAATTGCCGCAAGACCGCATTAACCAAACCCTTAGCCCAAATCTTTTTTATTTGGCCTAATAAGGCCACTGTTTCTTGAACGACAGCATAATCGGGTTGTTTCATATATTGCAATTGGTATAAACCTAAAAGTAATACCACCCAAACTTCTATATGCTTTGGTCGTTTATCTAATAAGCGATCAGCGATAGCTTCCAAGCGAAGATAATGCCGACAAAAACCAAAGCATAATTCTTTGGTCATAGGCAAAACTTCAGCTGTTTCAGGCATTAATTGCGATAAGGTAGATTTCTTCTTGAGTAAGCTTGTTAAAATAAGTACCGCTTGTAAGCGTTCATTTTGTTTCATTAAAAAACCAAACCGACATGTAATTGCGTTTTACCTGAATTAAGCCAATCAGCAATTTCGATAACTTTCGCTCCTGGAAATTGAATTTTTTCAACCAATAAAGCTTTATCACCTGTAGCAACCAACATGCCTTTTTTGTCTATGTTTAATACGGTTCCAGGTGCCTCAGAACTTTCAATTGCTGTAGGCTGCGCTTTATAAATTCTTAAGTTTTCTAAACCCAATTGCGTAAAAGCAATAGGCCAGGGATTAAAAGCGCGTATCAAGTGATCAATTTCTACAGCAGAACGCTGCCAATTAATCTGCGCATCTTGCTTGTTAATTTTACCGGCATAAGTGGCTAAAGCATTATCCTGAGCGTGTGCTGTTGCCTGCCCCTGCATTAAATCTTTTAAAGTAGCTAATAAAGCTGGAGCTGAAATTTCAGCCAAAGTATCGTGTAAATCACCTGCCGTATCTTCAGGTAAAATAGGACATACAGCCTTAGCCAATACCGCACCGGTATCCATGCCAACATCCATTTGCATAATAGAAACACCTGATTCCTCATCACCATACAATACGGCATGTTGAATCGGAGAGGCACCTCGCCACCGCGGTAACAAAGACGCGTGTACATTGATGCAACCATATTTGGGAATATCCAAGACCGCCTTTGGTAAAATTAAACCATAAGCGATAACGATTAATACATCAGGCTTTAAGGCTGCAAGCTCATCTCGTGTCGCAGGATCTTTAAAATTAAGCGGTTGGTATACAGGAATTTGTTTATTCAAGGCCCATTCTTTTACCGCTGAAGCCTGCATACTACGACCACGACCAGCTGGTCTATCAGGTTGAGTATAAATAGCTTTCAGACTGTGTTCCGAGGCATTTAATGCGTCAAGACAGGGAAGGCCAAATTCAGGGGTGCCCGCAAAAACTACTGTTAATCCTTTCATTTTCTACGTGCTTTTAAACGTTTGTATTTTTCTAATTTTCTACGAGCGATAGCTCTTTTTAAAGGAGATAATAAATCCACGTAGAGTTTACCGTTTAGGTGATCAATTTCATGTTGCAAACATTCACCTAATAAACCATCGGCAGTAATTTCAAAAGGTTTTCCGTGTCTGTCTAAAGCTTTTACCGTAACCTTTTCTGCGCGCATTACCTTATCGTAATGACCAGGTACGGATAAACAACCCTCGTCATACTCTTTTTCACCTTCTGCATTAATAATTTCAGGATTTATAATTACTAAAGGATTGGTTTTATCACCAAGGACATCAATTACCGATAAACGCAAACTCACTCCGATTTGCGGAGCGGCAAGCCCTACTCCGTGGGCGTCATACATAGTATCAAACATATCGTCAATTAATGCTTGTAACTTATCATCAAAAATCTCAATGGGTTTTGCAACCTTACGCAAACATTCGTCCGGCAAATAAACAATTGTACGAATAGCCATTTTCTATCTAGTTCTCCACATTAATATCGTGATATTATGGCCGATATAGCAAAAAGCTGCAAGCTGCCAGGCCAAGACAAGGATTGTTGGGATGAACTACATACTACTCATATTATGTTTTTTAATAAGTACTTCTTGTCAGTCACTTAGCCTAAAACCAAACTCCCCGACACGCTATGTAGTACAAAAAGGCGATACTTTATGGACTATTGCCAATCGTTATCTCGAAAAACCATGGGAATGGAAGCAATTATGGCGTGCTAATCCTAAAATTAATAATCCCAATCGCTTATACGCAGGCGATATTTTATTCCTGGTTAATGACAGCGACACCCCATATATCCGCGTTAAACCTAATGGAACCATTAAATTATCACCAACACCCAGAGCATCTGCTTTAGAAAGTCCCGTTCCAACTATTCCCCTGAGCATTATTCAACCCTGGTTGAATGAATCCTTAGTATTAGATGAAGATGTTTTAAGTTCTGCCCCCTATATAGTCGCTTTTATGGGAGAGCACATGATGGGCGGCCAGGGCAATGAAGTCTATGTCAAAGGCTTACATCCCTCCCCGATCATCCCAACGGAAGGGGCTATTAACTATTCCATCTTCCGCCAAGGGACCAACTACGTAAATCCAATAACAGGGAATTTTTTAGGTTATAAAGCTACTCTGGTTGGATATGGTGAACTAAAAGCAGGTGGGGAGCCAGCGACGGTTTTGATTACCGATATTATAGAAGGGGTACGGAAACTAGACAGGGTTTTAATTAATAACAGCCCTGAATTGAATCTGTATTTTGAACCCCAAGCCCCTGCCTTTACCTTTACCGGCTTTATCATTGATATGCCCGGGGGTATACCAAGTGGCAATAGCCAAGAAGCCGTGGGTCAGGTAATCGTAATTAGCCTGGGTGCCGAAAATGGTTTTAAACCTGGAGATGTTATTGGTTTATTCAACAAACCGCGAATAGTCAAAGACCCGAAAAATCTTCTCGTACCCATTCACTTACCTCCGGAACGTTTGGGCGAGGCTATGATTTTCCGAACCTTTACTAAAACCAGTTTTGCCTTAATTGTTCGTTCCATTCGCCCCATTTATTATTTAGATAGAGTTGCCAATCCATGAGTAAGTTGTTGTATTTAATCGCTTTAAATAAATCAAACATTAGCAAAAAAACGATAGCCAAACTCCTAAAACGCTGGCCGGACATTGAACTTATGTTTCAATTGTCACAGGCGGAACTGGAGCAAGCAGGCGTACCATCAGTTTTAGCACAAACCATAGCAAATTTTGATCTAAAACAAACCGATGAAGATTTAGAATGGTTAGCCGCCTCAAAAGACCATCATATTTTAAGTAAAGAGCATGAAGCGTATCCTGCCTTACTAAAGGAGATAGCTGACCCACCTATTATTATGTATGCAAAAGGTGATCTCTCTGCCTTAAAGCAGGCGACCTTGGCAATAGTGGGTAGTCGCAATCCCTCCATTACTGGCAGTGAAAATGCCAGAAGCTTTGCTAAAGAAATTGCTTCTTATGGGGTTACCATTGTTAGCGGTTTAGCCTTGGGTATTGATGCTCAAGCACATATTGGCTGTTTGGAGGCCCCTGAAAAAACAGTGGCTGTTTTAGGAACTGGGATAGATACTATTTATCCTCGCAGGCATAACTATCTTGCCCAACAAATTACGGAAAATGGTTTATTAATCAGTGAGTTTCCTTTAAAAAGCCCACCAATAGCCCTGCATTTTCCACTGAGAAATCGGATTATAAGCGGTATTTCTTTATGCACTTTAGTAATTGAAGCAGCCATTAAAAGCGGCTCTTTGATTACTGCCCGTCTGGCTTTGGAACAAAATCGGGATGTCTTGGCGATTCCGGGATCTATTCACAATCCTGTAGCCAGAGGCTGTCATTATTTATTGCAACAAGGGGCAAAATTGGTTACTTCAGTAGCCGACGTATTAGATGAGCTTAGAATAGAGCATATACCGCAAGCAATTAAAAAGAGTCCGGCTCAAAAAAAATCGAATTTAATCAGATATATAGGGCATGAAATTACCAGTATTGATCAGATTATTCTACGTAGTGGTTTAGCGGTGGAGCAGGTTTTGAGTGAGTTAGCAATGCTAGAGATGGACGGAAGCGTAGCTATGGTGCCAGGAGGCTATATGCTCTGTTAACCCCAACCTACCCTCGCAACGACCGGAGATGCAAAAAATCACTGGACAAATACCAATCAAATACGATATAATGTTCGCTCTATAATTACCCATTGTGATTATATTGCAGTCGCTAAATAGGCCAATAAATCAAAACAAATAATGCTTATCGTTTTTTTTCTTGCCAGCAGGAATAAAAACCTAGTAAAGTTCACTACTTGAGACTTGATAGTGGATTTACGAAAATCAAATCGCCTGGGGTTTAATTCTCAATCCTAGTAGCTTTTAAAGGTATATATATGAAAGATAACTTATTTGAGATGTTGTTAACTTTGTTTGAACGAAGTCTTGCTCAAATTCAAAAGAGCCAAAAATCTGTCGAAGATAAATCGCTCGATTTATCCACCGAAGATGAAAATTTAAAAGCTGACGAGAATTCATTGCCGCTCAAATCCGCACGGCAAGCTTCAATTCGCATTTGTACTTATGAAGAACAAATGAAATTAACCAAGGCCAGTTATCAATTCCTCATGCGTTTACGATTATGGGAAGTTATCGATGCCAATACCTTTGAATCCGTAATGCATCAATTACATATATCTGACTCACGCATAGTCACCTTGCAAGAAACAAAATGGACAATTAGAAACATTTTAGCTAATACTTTAAATGAAACACAGTTGGCTTTTCTGGATCTTGTGCTATACCAAAAGGAAGACAATCTAGCAATTCAGTAGCAGTCCGAATTGCAACATACTAAAGGATAAGGTTTTCTCATGACTAAACACCTGGTGATTGTAGAATCACCTGCAAAAGCTAAAACAATTCAAAAATATTTAGGCGCTAATTACGATGTATTAGCCTCCTACGGTCACGTCCGTGATTTACCAGCCCGCAAAGGCTCCGTTAATCCCGATGACAACTTTCATATGACCTATGCGCCTATTGAAAAGAATGCCCGCCACATAGACACTATAGCCAAGGCACTCAAACAATCAGACTCCCTATTACTGGCAACTGACCCTGATAGAGAAGGCGAGGCCATTTCCTGGCATATTTTTGAATTAATGCAAGAAAAAAAGCTTTTAAAAGACAAACCTGTTCATCGCATTTTTTTTAATGAAATCACCAAATCCGCGGTTCAAGACGCTATAGCCCACCCACGCACTATTTCTATGGACTTAGTCAATGCCCAACAGGCAAGGCGCGCCCTGGATTATTTAGTAGGCTTTAACTTATCCCCCCTATTGTGGAAAAAAATACGCCGCGGTCTTTCTGCTGGACGTGTTCAAAGCCCGGCTTTAAGGCTGATAGTAGAACGCGAAGAAGAAATTGAAGCCTTTGTTTCGCAAGAATATTGGAAAATACTGGCCCAATGTCAGCATGCTAACAGTGCTTTTGAAGCACGTTTAACCCAATTCAATAATGAAAAAATGCAACAATTTACTGTTACTGAAGCGGAACAAGCGAACACGATTAAAGACGAACTGCTGAAAACAGCCAATGGCCATTTAATTGTAAGCCATATTGACAAAAAACAACGTAAACGCAAACCCTCTCCGCCTTTTATTACTTCATCTTTACAACAAGAAGCGGCTCGGAAATTGGGCTTTACCGCCCGTAAAACCATGATGGTAGCGCAACAACTCTATGAAGGTATCGATATAGGTACTGGCACAGTGGGTCTTATCAGCTATATGCGTACCGACTCGGTTCATTTAGCTAATGAAGCCGTCGCTGAAATTCGTGAATACATCAATGAGCGTTATGGTAAAGATAATTGTCCTGAAAAACCTAGAGAATACAAAACCAAATCCAAAAATGCTCAAGAAGCACATGAGGCCATTAGACCAACTTCTATTAAACGTTCACCAGAAATGGTACAAGATGCCCTTACTCCCGATCAAAACAAACTATATGGTCTGATTTGGAAGCGTACCCTGGCATGTCAAATGGCAGATGCAATTATGGATACGGTTGCCGTTGATTTTAGTTGTGGCACAGGTAATTTATTCCGTGCTAATGGCTCAGTCGTTGTATTTCCTGGCTTTTTGGCTGTTTATGAAGAAGGACGTGATGATTCCAAGGACGAAGATGGTGATAGCGGTATATTGCCTGCATTCACAGTTGGTGAAAAAGTAACCTTGCAAGACATAAATGCCAATCAACACTTTACCGAACCACCGCCACGTTATTCAGAGGCAACCTTGGTTAAAGCCTTAGAAGAACACGACATAGGTCGTCCTTCAACTTATGCTTCCATCATTCATACCTTACAACAAAGAGAATATGTAGTAGTTGATAAGAAGCGTTTTTTCCCTACCGACGTGGGCAGAATAGTAAATCGTTTCTTGACCAATTATTTTACACGTTATGTAGATTATCAGTTCACAGCCCAGCTTGAAGATACGCTCGATGCTATTGCCCGCGGTGAAAAAGAATGGATTCCTGTCTTAACTGAATTTTGGGAACCCTTCACGCAACAAATTCATCAAATTGACGAACAAGTTCAGCGCAAAGACGTGACTACAGAATTATTAGATGAAAAGTGCCCTAAATGCGGTAAAGATTTATCCATTCGCCTCGGTAAACGCGGTCGTTTTGTAGGATGTACTGGTTTTCCAGAATGTGATTTTACCCAAGATTTAGCTGGACCAGATGGAACCAGATCGGAGCCAGAAGTAGTCGAAGGCCGTAATTGTCCTTTATGTGAAAGCCAATTACTTGTTAAAACCGGCCGCTATGGTCGTTTTATCGGTTGCTCTAACTACCCGCAATGCAAACATATGGAGCCTTTAGAAAAACCTGCAGATACCGGGGTTACCTGTCCAAAATGCCGTAAATCTACTATTTTGCAACGCAAATCCAGAAAAGGAAAAATTTTCTATTCCTGTGGCGACTACCCAAAATGCGATTATGCCTTATGGAATGAACCAGTAGATCAAACCTGTCCTAAATGCACTTGGCCTATTCTTACGGTTAAGGAAACGAAAAAGTCGGGTAAGATGCTTTTGTGTCCGAATGAAGGATGTGGGTATTCAGATCATATTTAATTCCGGGGATCTTTGTATGGGAAAACCGGCAATTAGGCACTAATGATCTAAAATTGTACCTACATCGTCGGTATATGTTTTAGCAATAGATCTCATGCGATGCACAAACCCTGCAGCTCAATGATCATTCATCAACTGTTCTATATAACGCCTACAGGTTAATGGATTATTCAAATTAGTTACAAAATGCTTGGTGCCACCCGTACCCGTTATAATTAAAGTACCGTAATGAAATAAACTACCAATAATAGATTGCCGTATGTCTATAGTTTCAATCTTACTTAAGGGGATATCTACTGTTTGTCGCACTAAAAGACCGGTACGCAAAATAACCTGTTTTTTAAGAATGGTTATGGATGAAAAATAATAACTGATCCAAGTCATGGCTATCCACGCTAAAGCGACAGCAGCGAGAATAAAGCTTGGTTGTTTAAAAAAGTCTACATAAACCGGAATAATCAAACAAATAATAAAACTTACAACTGGCGTCAGAAAGATAATCCAATGTAACTTGGTTGAATATACTACATTCGAGTCGCCTTTATCTTGTGTCATATCTACCTCTGTTGCTGACAGGAAAAAATATGATAGTGCATTTGCCCTAATTTTGCTATTCTCTAATGCTAATTCAAAAACCAAATTATATTATGCGGCCTATAAAGCAGTGCCTTAATAAGCAACTTACAGAGCTCTGCCAGCAATCACTGGAGCTGGAGCAATTATCCAAAACAGTGGCAAACTTGCTACCCCCTGACTTAAGCAAAAAGTGTCAGGTAGGAAGCTTTAATAAAGGCTGTTTAACAATAAGTACCACAGATGCAGTCTGGGCTTCTCAATTGCGTTATTTACTACCTGAATTAAGGGATAAACTCAGATCTGAGGCAGGCTTATATCAATTAAGTTCTATTAAAATTAAATTGATAACTCCGGTTTTTAATTATGAAAAAGAAAAAAAACCAGTACAAGAGAAGATATCCGACAAATCTAAAGCGAATATTTTAAGCGAAAGTGAACATTGCACTTATTTACCTTTAAAAAAAGCATGGCTTAATCTGGCTCGGAAATTAGGGAAATAAGCAAAAAATTTGTGAGTTACCCCCACCGAAGTATCGACACTTTTTTAAATCCGAACAAAAGCTCCCTTCTCCCCTAGGGGAGAAGGTGCCCGGAGGGCGGATGAGGGTTTAGCAGAGCGGCACTATCTAAAATAGTGTAAGCCACCTTCTCCCACCAAGTAGAAGAAGAGAGCTTCGATTAGGACGCATCAACAAAAAGAATGGTACTACCAAATAACACACTGCTTTTTATTCACCATCGGACTGTCTTCCGAAATTCCAAAAGCCGCTTTAAATTGCGGAATATTCGCTAAACTTCCATTCACTCGGTATTGTGCTGGAGGATGCGGATCTGTTGTTACCTGATTTTGAATTTGTTTCGGTCGAATATTAGTAGCCCAAACATGAGCCGTACCTAAGAAAAATTGCTGATCAGGAGTCAGACCATTAATCGTTTTGGCATTTTTAAAATCTTTGGAACGGTGAAATGCTTTATAAGCTAAGGTAATTCCACCTAAATCTGCGGTTGCTTCACCAACTACTAATTTACCTTGCACATGCATACCACCGTCAACGGTATAATTAGAAAACTGATCCACAATACACTGGGTTGCTGCATTAAATTTACTTAAATCACCTGGAGTCCACCAATTTTTTAAATTACCGTGCGCATCAAATTGTGCACCCTGATCATCAAAGCCATGTGTCATTTCATGACCCATTACAAAACCGATAGAACCATAATTTACCGCCATTGGCGCATTAGGATCAAAAAATGGTGGCTGTAAAATTCCTGCGGGCATATTAATACTATTCATAGATGCATCGTAATAAGCATTGATAGTCTGTGGCGTCATACCCCATTCTGATCTATCCACTGGCTTACCGATTTTATCCAAATCACGTTTACTTAAAAACTCATTAGCACGCATAATATTTTCTACGTAAGCATTTCTATCAATTTTTAGAGTCGAATAATCCCACCATTTAGTAGGATAACCAACACGTTCTTCCATCTTATTCAGCTTTTTTAAAGCTGCTTTACGCGTTTCAGGGGTCATCCAGGCAAGTGTAGCAATATCTTCACTTAACTCAGCGCGAATATTTTGTAACATCTCCAAGACTTCTTGTTTTGCTTTGGGTGAAAAATATTTATCTACATACATCTTGCCAATAGCGAAACCTAAAGCGCCATTTTCAACACCAATGACACGCTTCCATCGTGGAAGAATTTTCTCGGTGCCGCTTAATGCAGAAACCATTTTGAAATTTTGATCAACAAAAGGTTTCGATAAAAAGGATGCGTAATCATCCAGAACATGCCAGCGCAAATAGGTTTTCCAATCCTCAATAGGAATTTGCTTTAATTCACGATCCAGGGCTTTAAAAAAGTCAGGCATGGCCAAATTCATACTTTGCATGTTACTTACACCACGCCCTGCTACATATTCTGACCAAGAAAAATTGGGAGTTTGCTCGTCTAATTGCTTCAAACTCATAATATGGTAGATAGCATGCGGATCGCGTTGTTGTACTTGAGTCATGGACGCTTGTGCAAGTTTTGTTTCAATAGCCATTATCGTTTGTGCAGCTTTTGCTGCTTTATCTGGGCTATCACCCAACAACTGAAACATTTTACTAATATGAGCAACATATTCTTTACGAATTTGCTTAAATTTTTCATCATCCTTTAGGTAATAGTCTCTATCAGGCAAACCCAAACCACCTTGCATGGCGGCAGCTATCATTTGCTCGCTGTCTTTAAAATCCTGCATACTGCCAAAATTAAATAAAGCATCAACACCAATATTATGCAAATGCGGCAAGTACTTTTCTAAATCTGCCAAAGAGTTGATCGCTTCAATTGCGGCAAATTCTTTTGCTAAAGGACTAATTCCCAACTGATTAATCCGGGCCTCATCCATACCACTATAATAAAAATCCCCTACTTTCTGCTCGATACTGCCAGGCTTAGCCTTAGTATTTTCTGCAGCCTGAAGGACTAATTCATGAATTTGTTTTTGTACTTTTTCATTAACTATATTAAAACTGCCCCAAGAAGAATAATCAGCAGGAATGGGGTTGTTTTTTTGCCAGGTACCATTGGCATAGGCGTAAAAATCTTGATCGGGTTTAATGGCTGGATTCATCCAGTCAAGATGGAGAGGGTCTGGGGTTTGGGCATAGGCAGAACAGGTTAGAACTAGGGCTAGAAGTCCTGAAAAAGATTTCATAATTGTCCTTAATTATTAGAAGTAGGTTGGGCCTTGGCCCAACCTACGCCTCAACAGGGTAATATTCTTCTTGAACTGCCGGGAAATAATTATGCTCATCAAAATAGGTATATTCCCAAGCATCTTGTCGGGCCATTAGTTTGCGTAATAATTGATTATTCAATTCATGACCGGATTTATAGCCTTCAAAAGCACCAATTAAACTGGAGCCTAATAAATACAAATCTCCAATCGCATCAAGCACCTTATGAGAAACAAATTCTGATTCGAAACGCAAGCCATCGTCATTCAAAACTCGATAATTATCAACCACAATGGCATTATCCAAACTGCCACCCTTAGCTAAATCACACTCACGTAATTTCTCATAATCGGAAAGGAAACCAAAGGTACGGGCACGGCAGACCTGTTTTACATAGGAAGTGCTGGTGAAATCAAAATTAACCGTTTGCGGCTTATCATTGAATACTGGATGATCAAAATCTATGGTGAAACTGACTTTATAACCATTATGTGGTTTAAATTGTACGTACTTGCCCTTGTCTTCAATACGAATTGGCTTAAGAATACGAATGTATTTCTTTGGGGCTTGCTGCTCTCGAATACCAGCAGATTGAATCAAAAACACAAAAGGCGCCGCACTTCCGTCCATAATCGGTATTTCAGGAGCATTAACATCAATATAGGCATTATCGATGCCCAAACCAGCTAGGGCTGACAGTAAATGCTCCACAGTGGCTATTTTAACATCGCCATGATGCAAAGTTGTACATAAAGTGGTATCGCCAACGAACTCATAAGAGGCTGGAATCTCAACCACAGGCGACAGATCTACCCTTCTAAAAACAATTCCGGTGTTTACTGGTGCGGGTCTTAAGGTCAATAGCACTTTCTCACCGGAATGCAACCCAACGCCAGTAGCCTGGATTACCTTTTTAGGAGTTCTTTGTCTTATCATTCGGTGCTCACCTTTTTGTTGCCTATCTTATAAATTTATGCGCAAAAACCCGTTGATTTTAGCAACAAATTCATCAATAGTCTAGTATCTATCACGCTTCTTCTTCACGACGCAAGAAAGCAGGGATATCTAGGTAATCAACATCAGGTATACTTTCAGCAGCTTGCTTCACGGGTCTTGCCACAGAAGTATGCGTTTGTTTACGAATAACTGCAGGTCTATCCAAATGACGATAGTCTATAGAACCATCACTTCGTGTAGACTCCACCAATCTTTGTCTTATGGTCGTTTGTTGTTGTACTTGTTGTTGGCGACCTTGTTGTTGTCTGGTATCACCCAAACCGGTAACAATTACTGTAACACGTAATTCATCAGTCATTTCTGGATCAATTACAGTACCTACGACAACGGTTGCATCATCAGATATAAATTCTTTAACTACATCACCCACTTCTTCAAACTCACCAATGGACATATCTAAACCAGCAGTGATATTTACAAGAATACCACGAGCGCCGGAAAAATTCACATCCTCTAATAAAGGCGATGCAATTGCTGCTTCAGCTGCTTGACGCGCACGTTGTTCACCAACAGCAGATCCTGTTCCCATCATAGCCATACCCATTTCCGACATAACAGTGCGTACGTCTGCGAAATCCACGTTTATCAAACCAGGACGAGTAATTAAATCAGAAATACCTTTTACTGCACCTAATAAAACATTATTAGCTGCTTTAAAAGCATTTAATAAACTAATATTTTTACCTAAAACACTTAATAGTTTATTATTTGGAATTGTAATTAAAGAATCAACATGCTCTGCTAAACGACGAATACCGTCTTCAGCTGCCAATGCTCTTTGCTTACCTTCGAAGGAGAATGGTTTAGTAACCACAGCTACTGTTAAAATACCTAATTCTTTAGCAATTTCAGCAAATACAGGAGCAGCACCAGTACCAGTTCCACCACCCATTCCTGCAGTGATAAATACCATGTCAGCACCAGTCAAAATTTCTCTGATATGTTCTCTATCTTCTTCAGCTGCCTCGCGACCAATTTGTGGATTCGCGCCAGCACCTAAACCTTTGGTAAGCTCATCGCCTAGTTGGATGTGTATTTTTGCCTGAGATCCGCGTAGCGCTTGTGCATCAGTATTAGCACAAATAAATTCAACACCATCAATATTCTCTTTAACCATGTGTTCGACCGCATTACCGCCGCCGCCACCAACTCCAACTACTTTAATTACCGCGTTATTATCGCTTTGGCTTTCCATTAACTCAAACATAACCCTGTCTCCCCTAGAATGCTGTTTTATTGCTCTATATTAAAAATTACCCTGAAACCACTCACGAACCCGTGACCAAACAGTTTTTGAACTATCATGTGCCGCTGGAACGTTATAACTACCCTCATATTGCTGTTTTAATCCATGAAGTAGTAAACCTACTCCGGTAGCAAATGAAGGATTTTCAGTAGCCTCTCCTAAACCTGAAACATAATGAGCACAGCCCTTTCGTACTGGCATTTCAAAACTAAGTTCGGCAAGTTCAATTGCACCCCTTACATTTGAAGCACCCCCTGTAATGACAATCCCTGCAGCCAGCCTGTCTTCAAAACCACTATGTCTAATCTCATCACGCACTAAAGAAAATAATTCTTCATAACGTGCAGCCACAACTTCAGAAAGCGCTTTAGCGGAAATTTTTCTTCCCGGCCTATCATTGACACTCGCAACTTCAAGCATTTGATTCGTATTAGCAAGTTCTGGTAAAGCACAACCATGGCTTATTTTAAGTGCTTCAGCAGCCTTAGTTGGTGTGCGTAAGGCCATAGCTATATCATTTGTTACTTGATCTCCAGCGATTGGTATTACTGCTGTATGCTGGATAGCGCCTTCACAGAAAATTGCAATATCAGTGGTTCCGCCACCAATATCAATCATGCAAACACCCAAATCTTTTTCATCTTCGGTGAGCACTGCGTGACTTGATGCTAATTGTTCCAAAATAACATCATTCACTTCTAAACCGCAACGACGGACACAAGTTACAATATTTTGCGCAGCACAGACGGAACCCGTCACTATATGCACACGCGATTCAAGTCGTACACCGGCCATACCTATTGGCTCACGGATACTTCCTTGATGATCAATAATAAATTCTTGGGGCAGTATATGCAGAATTTTTTGATCCGCAGGAATTGCTACCGCTTTTGCAGCATCAATAACGCGTTCTATATCTGCTTGAGAAACTTCCACATCGCGTATTGCCACAATGCCGTGCGAATTTAAGCTGCGTATATGACTGCCAGCAATCCCGGCATACACATTGCGTACTTCACAATTCGCCATTAATTCAGCTTCTTGAACCGCACGTTGAATTGAATTAACCGTAGTTTCAATATCAACAACCACACCACGCTTTAAACCACGAGAAGGATGACGGCCAATACCAATTATCTCAATAACACCATCAGACTTTACTTCACCAATCAAAGCAATGATTTTAGAAGTTCCAATATCCAATCCTGTGATAATATTTGTTTCATTTTTTTTAGCCATTATCGCCCCGTTTGTTGTTTCCACTGCACTGCCATACCACGTGGATACCGTAAATCCACACTAGCCAACTGATCTGACTTTTCAGCAAACACCGCAGGATATGCTTTACAAAAGCGCAGCAATCGTGCCTCTAAGTCCTTTTTACCTAAATATATCTGTATATCATTACCCATACTTAAAACCCAGGATTGATTTTCTCTTAAAAACAAACCGGTCGCTTTTAAATTGTACTTTGATAATATCTTACCCAATTTTTCATAAACATGTAAGACCATTAGCTGTTGTGACTCAGGTCCAACTAATTTAGGCAAATCTATGTCTATGTTATCGGCATTTTGGTTAAACAATCTTCCATCCGCAGTCATTAGGGCATCGCCCCAAATTGCAACTGGCTTTTTTTCAACTAATTTAATTTTCAAAGTATCCGGCCAAACGCGTTCTACATAGGCTGTATCGATCCAATTAATTTCGTTTAACTGGCTTTGTAATTGTCCAACAGGTAAAAAGAAAAAACTGGTATTAAGATGTTGTGCTAATACCGCTTCTAATTCCTTATGGCTCACATGCTCATAACTTGCAGCAACTTTAATAGTAGTAATAGGGAAACGTTCTGCGTCATCCAAATACAAATACAGCAAGCGACCGGCCAGTACTAAAGCACTGACGACCAGTAATAGCAAGAGCAAACTGGAATTTACCTTCTCAGAGTCTGCTTTATGTTTGGCATTCGTTTCATTCACAAGTAATTAGTCACTAAATGTTTGCGATTTTGTTGATGAAGAAGAGCAAGGTGAATCAATTCATCAAGTAAATCTGGGTAAGCTAATCCGGTTGCCTGCCATAATTTTGGATACATACTTATGGAAGTAAAGCCGGGCAAGGTATTTATTTCATTAAAGTAAATTTCATTCGTTTCATCGTTGACAAAAAAATCAACTCGAGCCATGCCTTTACATTTTAAACGCACAAAAATATCAGCTGCTGCTTGTTTTAAACGTTCGGCAAGTTCTGCACTCAAAACTGCAGGAATAATCAATTCGGTTTGCTCACTTTCCAAATATTTTGCAGTATAAGAATAAAAACCATCTGGATGGTGTACTTTAATTTCACCAGCCACACTAACTTTTGGCTTGGCGCATAGTACTGAGTTTTCTAAAACAGACAATTCAATTTCACGGCCTTTAATAAATTGCTCCACCAAAATCTCTTCATCATAGCGTAAAGCATCATCAACAGCGGCCAACAAATCAGCCATGTTTTTTGCTTTATGAATACCAACGCTAGAACCTAAAGAACAAGGCTTAACGAATACTGGCCAACCAAATTCTTCGGCTACTTGATTGCAAAATGCTTGCTTTTCGGAAGCAGGAGTATGTTTCGTAAATAATTTATAACGTGCCGCTTTTACAGATGTATCAGTACCAAGAACACGTCTTGCAATGTCTTTATTCATACCTATGGCTGAAGACAATACATTACTTCCTACATAAGCAACACCAGCTAATTCCAAGAGTCCTTGCAAACAACCATCTTCATACAAAGGTCCATGCACTACTGGAAATACCACATCAGCATCAATAGATAAGCGTCCGTTACTTAGTAAGGAATTTAAAGGTTTGGATTTTGCAGTATGCACCGGAAGCTTTTCTTTATAAGCTAATAAATCCTGGTATTCATGTTGATGAAATTGGCCTTCCTTGTCCATTGCTATGGGGATAATATGGTATTTGTCTGCATGCAAATGCGTAAGAACTGAAGCAGCAGAAACTAAGGATACTTCGTGCTCTCCGGACTTGCCGCCATATAGCAATACCAGGTTGACCTTTTTAGACATTAACAGTCTCCAATAAAATGCACTTCGCGAATTAACTCGATATGTGTCTGTTCATAAACTTTAGTTTGCACTAAATGAATCAAGGCTTCAATATCAGCGGCAGTCGCCTGGCCTTCATGATTAATTATAAAATTAGCATGCTTTTCAGAAACTTTTGCTCCACCAATACTAAAACCCTTTAGTCCGCAGGATTCAATAAGCCTTGCAGCAAAATCTCCTGGGGGATTTCTAAATACTGACCCGCAATTATACTCACTTGTTGGTTGAGTACTTGCCCTGCGCGCCAATAAATCTTTAATAACTTGCAAAGAAGTTTCTTTATCTCCCGCAGGCATTTGAAAAGTGCCAGAAATAAACCACTCTTCATTCAAACCAGCAACATGTCTATACCCTACTTCAAATTCTTCAGGTTTACGTGTTCGTATCTGACCGTTACGGGTAATTGTTTGCACTTCCACAACCAAGGGCCATGTTTCACCACCATGACAACCGGCATTCATGCGTAAAGCACCACCCATAGTCCCTGGAATACCAGCCCAAAACTCAGCGCCAGCAAGATTATTACGCGCACAAAAACGCGCCATGCTCGCACAAGAAACACCGGCTTCTGCTCGGACTGTATTGGCGTTTATTAAAGCCATTTCTTTTAAGCAGCCCTGTGTAAGAATTACCGCACCCTTAAATCCTGCATCGGAAATCAAAGAATTTGATCCCAAACCCAACCACAATACGGGTTCTGACTCAGGCAATTTTTGCAAAAAAATACGCAAATCGGCTAAATTAGCAGGTTTGTACATTTTTTCGGCGGGTCCGCCAACCCGCCAGGTAGTATAGTCAGCCAAAGGCTCATTATAAAGCAATTCACCTTGAGTTTCAGCTTCAAGCTCAATTAGACTCATGATGATTCCTGTACTGTATTCATTAGATTCAAGGCTACTTGACCAATATTACCGGCTCCTTGCATTAAAATTACATCACCAGCTACAACACTGGCATCAAGTTTCGCGGCTAGCGTCTGCTCGGTAACCATAGTTACTTTTTTGCCTAAATCTCGAATACGTTGCGCCAAGGCTTCACTAGTAACACCAGGTATAACCGCTTCTCCAGCAGAATAAATATCAAATAAAAACAATTCATCAGACTTACTTAAGACTTCAACAAATTGATCGAACAAAGCAAAGGTTCTGCTGTAACGATGCGGTTGAAATACATGGACTAAACGTTTATCAGGCCAAACATGTCTGAATGCATCAATAGTCGCAGCAATTTCTTGAGGATGGTGACCATAATCATCAACAACAAGTGCTGAAGCATTATCAAATTGTCTTTCACCTAATACTTGAAAACGACGACCAACTCCTTGGAATTTTGCAAGTCCACGCACTATCGATTCGTCATCAATACCTAAATCAGTAGCGATGGCAATCGCAGCCAGTGCATTGAGCACATTATGTTTACCAGGATATTGAAATTTAATCTTCAATTGTGAATAAGGGGCTGGTCTTACTACGGTAAATTCACTAACTAAATTATTTTGTACCCAATTAATCGCGCGATAATGCGCTTCTTCTCTAAAGCCATAAGTAAGCGTTGGCCTTTGAATAGCAGGCAGAATTTGCCGTACTTGCTCGTCTTCAATACATACAACAGCTAAACCATAGAAAGGCAAATGATGTAAAAATTCAATGAAGGTAGTTTTTAACTTATTAAAATCACCATCATACGTTTCCATATGATCGGCATCGATATTAGTCACTACTGCAGTCATTGGTTTTAAGAATAAAAACGAAGCATCGCTCTCATCTGCTTCTACAACAAAATAAGCTGATTTACCAAGTTGCGCATTAGTACCAAGGCTATTAAGTTTACCGCCAATAACAAAGCTAGGATCAAGACCGCCTTCTGCCAATAAACTACTCACCAAACTTGTAGTAGTAGTTTTACCATGGGTGCCTGCAATGGCAATGCCGTGTCTAAAACGCATTAATTCTGCTAACATGGCAGCTCTTGGAATTACAGGTATCATCATTTTACGCGCAGCAGCAATTTCAATATTCGAAGAATCTATTGCAGTAGATCGCACCACCACATCTGCGCCATCGATATTTTCTACTTTATGACCAACAAACACTTTGATGCCCATGGCTCGTAAACGTTGCACCACCACACCTTCAGAGGTATCCGACCCAGTTATACGATAGCCTTCATTATGCAGCATTTCAGCGATACCGCACATTCCAGCGCCGCCGATACCCACAAAATGAATCTGTTCCACTCGCCCCATCCTTGGGGATACAAAATTTCCTAAGTCGCTCACAATTGCCCCCTTATGCAGTCAGCGTCTTCAATCCAAGAGACTGCCAACGATTTTCATGATCAATACGCAATAATAATGCGACGACCACACAATTAATTACCATACTGGCACCACCATAGCTAAGTAATGGTAGGGTTAATCCTTTTGTTGGTAACAAACCAGCATTTACACCCATATTAATAGCTGCTTGTAAACCCAACCAAAAAGTCAAACCATAAGCAGTAAACGACGCAAATAATCTATCTTGAGTATGCGCGGTATAACCAATTAACAAACCTCTGGCCACTAGTATACTATACAAAACCAGCACCACTAATATTCCTACCAAACCCATTTCTTCTGCCAAGACTGCAAATAAAAAATCCGTATGTGCTTCTGGCAAATACAGTAATTTTTGAATACTTTCTCCCAAACCCGATCCCATCCAACCACCCCGTCCAAAAGCAATCAAGGATTGGGTTAGCTGATAGCCACTATTATACTGATCAGCCCAGGGATCTAAAAAAGCAGTCAGTCGGGCAACACGATACGGCGATGAAATTGCCAGCATTGCTAAAGCGCCACTTACCACGAGCATTAAACCGATATAATAACGCAAACGCACACCAGCTAAGAACAACATTGCCATAACCGTGCCTGATATAACTACCGTGGCTCCAAAATCTGGTTCCATCAACAACAAAACTGCTACAACACCCAAGATCACCATGGGTTTAATAAATCCAAAAATACTTCCGGTTACTGCATCTTTCTGCCGCACTAAATAACCCGACAGATAAAAAATCAAAGTAAGTTTGGCCAGTTCAGATACCTGAACACCAATAGGACCAAAAGCCAACCAGCGGCGACTGCCATTGACCGAACGACCGATTCCAGGCACCAGCACTAACAATAGTAAGATTAAACAAACAACCAACATCGGCATGCTGATTTTTTCCCAAACACTACTATCAGTTCTTACGACTATCAAAGCAATCATTAATCCGGCAAATAGATAACAAGCCTGACGAATCAAAAAATGAAAAGGCTGATGAAAATATTTGGTTGAAATCATTACTGAACTTGAGGCTACCATCATCAAACCAATAATCAACAAACCAATCACAGCACCAATTAGCCATTTATCATAAAGTGAAATGGGTTTACTAACTGGTTTACCTCTTTGATTTAAATGTCTTGGCCTCATAATCCCTATAATCCATTGACTAGTGTAGTAAATACCTCGCCTCTATGATTAAAATCCCGAAACATATCGAGACTTGCACAAGCGGGTGACAACAGCACCACGTCACCCGGTTTAGCTCTAGCTCGAGCTAAATTCACTGCATTTTCCAAAGAGTCAGCTCTATCTATGGGAACTGTATCAACTAAATCAGCTTCCATTTTATCTGCATCCTCGCCGATTAAAACCATTGAACGCACAAATTCTGCCATAGCTGGTTGTAATTGCGTAAAATCAGCACCTTTACCTTGCCCACCGGCAATCAAAACAATCTTTCCTTGCATAGAACCACCTATTCCATTAATTGCAGAGAGTGTTGCACCTACATTAGTCCCTTTTGAATCATTTATCCACTCAACTTCATCCAAAGTCCTCACCCATTGACAACGGTGAGTAAGTCCAGGAAAAGTTTTTAATACATGCACTATAGAATCTACCGCAATACCAGCTGATTCAGCTAAGGCTACAGCGGCTAATGCATTAAGCCAATTATGCCTGCCTTTAATTAAGAGCTCATCCACAGAGAAGAAACACTCCGACCCTTTGGCTAAATAAATCGTACCGGCTTGCTCCAACAAACCCCAATTTCCTGGAGTAGGAGCATCTTGGCCGAAAGTCATTACTTTGTCGTTGCGAGCGCTGGCAACGACAGTGGCCGGCATCGTTTGCACATCATCCCTATTATACAAAGCCAAATGTGCGTGTTTATAAATTTTTTGTTTCGCTTGAATATAAGCTTCCAGAGTATGATGTCGGTCTAAATGATCCGGAGTCACATTTAAAATAGTTGCAACAACTGGTTGTAAGGAATGGGTTAAATCCAATTGAAAACTGGATAATTCCAAAACCCACAAATCATACGGTTGGCCATCGCCTAAAATATCTAAAACTGGCGCACCAATATTGCCTGCAACAGCCACTTTAAATCCAGCATGACTCGCCATTTCTCCAACTAAAGTAGTCACAGTGGATTTGCCATTAGTTCCGGTAATAGCAACTACTGGTACTTTAATTTCTCTTGCCAAACATTCGATATCACCATAAACCTCAGCCCCTGCTTTTGCAGCTTGAGCGATACAAGGAGTCTCAAGCGGAATCCCAGGACTCGCTATAACATCCGATATCTGGCTAATAACCTCTGGTGGAATATGCTGCAAAAAAACTTCTACATCAGGAAATTCTGTTTGGAATTCGGTTAAACCAGGCGCTTCTTGGCGGGTATCAAAGGCAATAAACGCTTTATTATTCCTGTGCAAATACCGCGCTATCGACAGCCCGGTTTTGCCTAAACCTGCAACTAAGTATAAAGACCGATTCATAAATGCACCTTGCCTACCGTAATTTTAGAGTGGCCAATCCGCATAATACAAATACAACCGTAATGATCCAAAATCGTACTATAATCTTTGGCTCTGCCCATCCTTTTAATTCAAAATGATGGTGTAAGGGAGCCATTCTAAACAAACGCTTACCGTGCGTGTATTTAAAATAAGTAACCTGCAAAATAACAGACAAGGTTTCAATTACAAATAAACCGCCCATTATCAATAATACCAACTCTTGTCTGACAACAACAGCAACTATACCTAAAGCAGCACCAAGTGCCAAAGAGCCAACGTCGCCCATAAATACTTCAGCTGGGTAACTATTATACCATAGAAATCCTAAGCCTGCGCCCACAATGGATGAGCAAAAAATAGTTAATTCACCCGTGTTTGGGACAAAAGGTATGCCCAGATAATGCGCGTATACAGCATTACTGGAAGCATAAGCAAAAACCCCTAAGGCACCAGCAACCATGACTATAGGCATAATGGCCAAACCATCTAATCCATCCGTCAAATTTACTGCATTACTACATCCCACAATAACAAAATAAGCCAAGATAGGAAACAGCAGACCTAATTCCAGAATGGTATTTTTAAAAAACGGCATGGTTAATTGCGTATGTACGGGTAAATCGGACGACATATATAAATAAAAAACAGCCAGGATGGCAATAAAAGACTGCCAGAAAAATTTCCAACGACCCGGCAAGCCTTTACTGTTTTTTAATACCAATTTACGGTAATCATCAACCCAACCGACTACGCCATTAGCAAGAGTGACTAATAATACCACCCACAAACTGGATTGATGTAAATCACACCACAACAAACAACTTACCGTTATAGCGACTAAAATAAGCAGCCCTCCCATAGTGGGAGTTCCGGCTTTAGATAAATGCGTTTGGGGTCCATCGGTTCTAACCATTTGACCAATTTGCAAACCACGCAACCAGCGAATCATCACAGGTCCGCATGCTAAACCCACGATAAGAGCGGTTAATGAAGCAAGAATGGATCTAAAAGTCAGGTATTGAAACACGCGTAACGCATGGTACTGTCCCTGATATAGTTGCGTTAGCCAGTAAAGCATAGTTAATCCTCAAGTAATTTTTGCACAATTTTTTCCATGGCACTGGAACGCGAACCCTTAACCAGCACAGTTGTATCTGGACCCAACTCTTTAAGCAGACTCTGTACCAAATCTTCTTTACTAGCAAAATGCACACCTTCATCACCAAACTTTTTTGCTGTCAAGGCGCTGTGTGTACCACACGTAAATAATTTATTAATTCCTAGCTCACGTGCTCTAGTACCTACTTGTTCATGATGACTGTCCGTGCAATCACCTAATTCGCCCATATCACCAAAGACAAAAACTTTTTTTCCGGGGCGTAAGGCTAAAACCTCTAAAGCGGCAAGAACGGAGCGTAAATTTGCATTATAGGTATCGTCAATAATGGTTGAGCGATTCATACCCTGTAATACGGTCATGCGACCTTTAACACCAGTAAATTCAGATAAGCCGCGCTGAATTTCGGTTATGGAAATACCTAAAGCATAACAGCAGGTAGCAGCAGCCACGGCATTTTGTACACTATGTAAACCAGGAACTTTAAGACTAATCTCTGCTTGCGCGTTTGGCAATATCAAAGAAAATTGACCATTTCCTTGTTCATTAAGACGTACATTTTCCGCGTAAATATCTGCTTTGTGTTGGGTAGAAAAACGCAGCACTTTTTTAGTACTCACTATATCGTCCCAAAAATGTGCATAAGCATCATCGTCATTTATTACCGCTATACCAGCCGCAGACAAGCCTTGATAGATTTCACCCTTGGCACGTGCAACACCCTCAATTGACCCAAACTCACCTACATGAGCCGGAGCTATATTATTAATTAAGGCAACATCAGGGTGCACTACCGCCGCCGTATGGGCAATTTCACCAATATGATTGGCACCAAGTTCAAATACCGCATATCGATGTTCGCTGCTTAACTGCAATGCAGTCAAAGGAGCGCCAATGTGATTATTTAGATTTCCTCTAGTGGCATGAGAATTGGGTGGCAGAATATGCGCTATCATCTCTTTTGTAGAAGTTTTCCCATTACTACCTGTTAAAGCAATAACCTGGCAATTCATAGTCAAGCGATGCGCTTGAGCGACTCGAGCTAGAGCATCTACTGTGTCTAAAACCACAAACTGCGGGATTTCAACGCCCTCAATTTTACGATTTACAACTACAGCACAGGCACCTTTTGCTTGTGCCTCAAGTACAAATTCATGGCCATCAAAATTATCGCCTTCGATTGCAATATACAACTCTCCGGCTTTAAGTGTACGTGTGTCCACAGAAACGCCGGTGCAATATGCATCATATTGTCCTGGTTGTGAAAGAAATGATGAAATTTTAGTTAGGCTCATAGTTCTACTAAAGGCGAAAACCTTAGTTTACTAATAGTTGCTATTGGAATTCAAGGAGTATTGAATAAACAAGCTGTTAGATAGCAAAAAAACCTATGGCCAGCATCATCCCTCACAGCACACAGGCCATCCCTATCAAGGTTTTAAACAGGCCTCAATTTCTTCTATTTTTTCCTGACTAGCCGTTTTGGCAAAGAAAAAAGAATCATTAAAACTAATGGGTTTTTTAGTTACTAATGCCACTGCAGCATTTGTCCCTGCTTTTAATATCAGCGCAACCAAGCCAAAACCGGTTAAGGCTATAAGAATATTAGCGATAATAGGTTTCCAAATCTTTCGGTGCTCATTCATCAGACGGTCCTGACTATGAAGCATGTCTTTAAATTTTTCTTTAAAACCTGCCACATCTGCATCTTGATGATTCAATTCACTACAAAAATTATGTACTTCATTTTTTAAGTTTTCAGCCAACGCAACAATCTTAATCGATTTATTGATATCTTCAGCAGTTAATTTACTAGCATAGAGTTGCATTCTATCTATTGCATACAACAAACTCAGCTTCTTTTCCTGAATAGAATTATTGATCTCAGTATTTTGGCAAGAGTTTGTTTGTGGGATAGAAGGTGAATTGTGTAATTGTTCATGTCTGATTATTGGGTTAGGTGATATCTCTTGGGTGTTGGTAGTGGTAATTTCTACTGAGGGTAGAAATGCCATAAATTCCTGCACCTTAAAAACCTGTTGAAAAAACTTAATAACCTCTTCATTTTTGACGTAATGCTTCAATAGATCGCCAAAATCGACATAGACTTGATCCTCAAAAAAAATAGCGTGATTGGGATTTAACTCATTGATAATTTCAGCTGCGGTATACCGCAATTCTTGATTCCAATTAGCAAAATCCGTAAGCACTCCCCCCGACTTCTTAGCAAAATGAAAAGCATCTGCCATAGCTTGATTTAAAGAGCCCTCGTATTCTGCTGCTAAATCAATCACGGGAACAGCAATGTCCAAAGTCTTACCGTATGCACTATGACCAAAACGTATTTTAATACCAAGCTTTTTATGTTCTGCTCTAAAGCCATCTAAAATTTTATCTATGTATTTGTCATTTAAAAATTCAGCATCAAGTGGTACACCATAGCTGTTTACTAAAGTTATTTTACCTGGAATCTGTGCTATAAGTTTCGCTAAACTCAAAACGCTCGGATAGAAAAAATGGCATTTACCGCCACCTAAATACGGTTCATAAATTTCAGATCCTACATGAAGAAATAAGCTAACTTGCAGCAAGGGCCAACCACTATGAATGTTTCTTTGTACCCAAGGAATCTTATGTTGCGGCTGGTATTGAGCCATATTATGTGCGCCAAGAGCCTGTAGGGCTTCCTTACACATAGGCTTAATTGGCATCGTGTACTCCAGATATTAATTGCTAAAGATATTATACATTTATTTTTCTCGGTGCAAATAAAATATTCTTATTGAATTAATTTAAACTGTTTCCACGGGATCTGCTTGCAGCATTTTATAATACCGACCCAAACGCTCATTAGTTAAAGGATTACGTTGATCATCCAATAAAATAGCATCCAAACCATCACTTAATTGTTTAGCTGTTTCTAAAAATAATGCGAAACGTTCTGAATCAATACCTGGGTTACCGCTAGTATGCATAAATAAACACAAACCACGCACACTAAATGCTCCAATATTCTGTAAATCAAAAGTTCCTGTTGCAGTAGCGGCAGCTAAACCACAAATTACTGGACCTTGACCATTAGCATCGTGATGCCTGTAAAATAAATTGCCTTCGCCGTAACGCAAACCAGCAGCTAAGACAGATTGCAATAACTCGTATCCTGCAAATTGGCGGTTTTCTTTAGCAGCCAAAAACATCACTATCGAAGAAAGTGCCTTCGGTTTTACGGCTACTTGCGGTTCTGGAATAAGCGTCACTTCGGGTTCTATGTGATTTTCATCTTCAAACGCATCATCCATACCTAAAAATTCTTCAGCGCTCACTTTGCGCACCGCAATAATATCATCATTAAACTGCTGCTCTTCATAAGCGTTTATTTTCGGCTGATTTTGAGGAGCCTGAACAGCTTCATAATGCATAGTACCTTTTCGTGCTTTTAACAAGCGTCCAATGGCTACTATGACGCCAACCAACAGTAGTACATTAAGAATTAAGCTCCAATTTGACTGCATAATTTACTCCAAGGTCAAAGCCTGTTTCACATCTACTGCAACCAAACGTGATACACCTGGTTCACGCATGGTTACCCCTATCAAATGATCTGCCAATTCCATTGTCACTTTATTATGTGTAATAAATAAGAATTGAACGAATTGCGACATCTCTTTTACCATATCGCAAAAACGCCCAACATTTACATCATCTAAAGGCGCATCCACTTCATCCAACATACAAAACGGTGAAGGATTCAAACGAAAAATCGCAAACACCAAAGCTACTGCCGTCATTGCCTTTTCACCACCTGAAAGTAAATGGATAGTACTATTACGTTTACCGGGTGGCTGCGCCATTACTACAATACCAGCTTCTAACAAATTATCACTAGTCAATTCCAGTTCTGCCCTTCCTCCTCCAAACAAACGAGGAAACAATTGCTTGAATGTAGTATTCACCTCATCAAACGTCGCTTCAAGCCGTGTGCGCGTTTCTTTATCCATTTTATCAATAGCTGTCTCTAAAGTCTGCAAGGCTTGATTTAAATCATCGTACTGTTCATCTAAATATTGCTTGCGCTGCTGCTCAGAAGAAAACTCTTCAATCGCTGCCAAATTAATTGCGCCCAATGCAGATATTTTTTTCGATACTGCTAATAGCTCTTCTTCTAAAGCATTTATCGTCACATCTTCGGCAAGCTCTGTAACTATATCCTGCGCCTGCACTTGTGACTCATCTAAAGTTTCTTGCATGGCACTAGCACGAACAGCTAATTCCTGTTCTTGCATTCTGGTCTGAGCAATCATGTCTTGAATGCGCTTGAGCTCTAAATCATAGTTTAAAATTATTTTATCCAATTGTTCAAGCTGAAGCTTAAATTGTGATAACTGTTCACGACTTAAGGTCAATTGCGCTTCTACTTGGGCATGTTGCGTGATTAATTGTTCTAATTGTTGCTGCAGATTAACCTTTGGATTTAAGAATTGCTGGTATTGCTCGGCACTTTGTTCTATTCGTTGTTCTAGAACTCGTGATCGTTCTTGTTCTCTTGCAATCCTGTCTTGAAATTGCTGAATTTTAGTTAACTCACGATCATAGGTAATTTCTGATTGATGCACTTGATTGCGCAGTTCGGATAATTTTTGATTGTGCTGGGCTAGTGTTTCCAACCAAATTTGTTTCTCACTCAAACCTTGCTCTTGTTGCTGCAGTTGCTGCTGGTAGTCTCGTTCTAATTGCTGCAGACTATTTTTTAATTCTAATTGATTGGCAGTATGTGTTTCCAACTGCATTTGTAATTCTTCAGTCTCGGCAGCTAAAAAAACAATTTGTCTTTGCGCATGCGCGATTGCTTGTTCATTCGCAGTCAAAGCCGCATTATTTTTTGCTACAGCCTCATTACTGGCATTCAAATTAATTTGAAATAATTCAATAAAACGGACACTTTCTTGTAATTGCGTTTGTGTTTGATCGCGAAGTGCACGTACCGTTTCGATTTTTTCTTGTAAAATCTGAACTGCGGACGCTACATCAGCTATCTTCTTTTGTCTTGCTAATAAACCTATCTCATCAATCTCAGTAGAAATAATAAATTTAGCCCAAGCTTTTCCAAACCAAAATCCATCAGGAGTTACTATCGATTCATGATCCAATAAATGCGCACGCAAATTTATAGCTGACTGATAATCATCAGCTGCATAAATTGTTTCTAAACTTGGCATAGTTGCAGGGACTTTACCAATAACTTTGTCGGCTAATCGAGGATGATCCTGTGCAATACCTGAAGCATCTTTCATCAAAACAATACTTTCTCCATGCAATTGTTTGGACTCTCCATATGGGAGCACTTCATCAAAGTCATCCAAAATATATGCATGCAAGCTATCTTGCAAAATGCCATCACAAACAGCCTGCCAGGTACTTTCAACCTGTAAAACATCCACCAGTCTTGGTTTATCAGCCCAAGCTTTTATAGCATCATTTTTATTTGTTTTACTTTGACGAGCAGCTTTTTGTGCTGCAACTAAGGCTGCATGTTCACTATTTAATTGATGGTACTGATCCTGTAATTGATGCAATTGTGTTTCTGCTTCTTGCACTTGCATTCTAAGAGCCGCACCTTTTTCATGTGCAAGCTGTAATTCTTGTTGATCAAAGTCTAGGGTTTCCTGGGCTGCTGCTTGTTGCTTTTGCAAATTCTCGCGCGCTATTTCTAAATCAGATATAGAAGTAGATTCCTGTTCCATCTTTATTTTTTCTAAACGCAGTAAAGCATCATTCTGACTTTGCTCTGCATGCTGCAAATTTAGTTGTTTTAATTCAATATTTCTTTTGCTGGTATTAAATAATTCCGTAGCTTCTTGCCAACGCGCTTCCCATTGCTGTTGCTGTTCTTGAGCTTCTTGTCTTTTTAAATCAAATTGTTCAAACTCAAGTTTCAAGCTTTGGTGGTGTTCGTACATAACTTTGGTACTGGTGCGGCATTCCTCTAAAGCTAATTCATCTTCTTTAATTTGTTGCGCCGCTTGCTGCCAATCTGCATGTATCTGCTGCTTTTCTTGTTCCAGGCGTTGCTTCTCGCGCTCTTGCTGTTGTATGGTTTGTTCCAGGCGCGCTATTTCTGTACCCACTTGATACATAGAATTTTGAATGGTTTGCGATTGCTCGCCGAGTTCATTCATTTGCTCATGTATTATAGTTCGGTCTTTGGCACTGGAAGTTTTTAGACTTTGTTGCTCTTCGTAACGAACGGCTAAACTCTGTAATTCTGTTTGCTTTAAGATTTTTTCTTGATTGAAATTACGCCATTTTAGCGCCAAAATTTGCAATCGGCTTCGCTGTTCTTCTTTTTTTAATTCGCCATAACGTTCTGCAGCTTTAGCCTGTCGGCTTAAACGCTGTAACTGTTTATCCAGTTCATTTCTTATATCATCTACCCGCGTTAAATTATCACGAGTATGTTCTATGCGCAGCAGCGTTTCACGACGACGTTCTTTATATTTGGAAACACCTGCAGCTTCTTCAAGATACGCTCTAATTTCTTCAGGCTTGGCTTCAACTATGCGCGATATGGTGCCCTGACCAATAATGGAATAACTACGTGCTCCTGCTCCGGTACCTAAAAAGATATCGGTAATATCTTTACGCCGACAGCGACCACCATTTAAATAGTATTGAGACTCACCATCACGCGTTACCACGCGTTTCACGGAAATTTCGCCATAACTGGCAAAGGGACCAACCAAACGCCCTAAACTATTATCAAAAACCAATTCAACGGATGCTTGACCTAGTGATTTACGGTTGGAAGAGCCGTTAAAAATTACGTCGGTCATGGACTCACCACGTAAATTTTTAGCAGAACTTTCACCCAAAACCCACTTTAAGCCATCAATAATATTAGATTTTCCACAACCATTAGGCCCTACAACCCCTACCAATTGGCCAGGGAAAGGTACCACAGTGCGGTCCACGAAGGATTTAAAACCAGTTAATATTAATTCTTTCAGATGCATACGTTAGCGTTTGTTTATGAATTAAATTTTATTATAACTGAGTCCGATCAAGATGACTACAGTAACCAAGGGCCATAAAGCCTGGGTATTTCTTCTAGACAAAACCCTTCATCCTTATATAATTCAGGCCAATACCATCAGATATTAGGGGGGTATGCGCAAAAAGGATATAAACTGCCCAATCCTTTCTATTATCTACCCTAACTGCTACACTAGATAGGTACTAATTACCTTAAAATGGGTATTTCAACAGGAATTAATATCATGCGTACTTTTATATTATGTTTATTTATAACTCTGTTAAGTTTTGGTTTAATGGTTAATGAAGCCTCAGCCAAACGTTTTGGCGGTGGTAGAAGCTTTGGCGTGCAGCGTTCACAAAGCAGTTTATTTAATAAAAGCATCCCACAAAATACTGCTGCTTTAGGTCAGAAAGCAGGAGCGAGCAAATGGGGTGGTTTTATCGGCGGTGCGCTCTTGGGTGGTTTATTAGCTAGTTTATTTATGGGCCATGGGTTTGCAACTGGCTTATTAACTTGGTTACTACTCGGTGTTGCCGTGTTCTTCCTGGTAAGTATGTTTCGAAAACGCATGCAGCCGGGATGGCAAACAGCTCAATCTAATACATTTAGACAAAGCACTGATTATGGTTTTACAACTGGCAATGGTGGAGCTCCTTCAAACTTCCCTAGCAATTTTGATGAAGAAGAATTTGTCCGCTCAGCTAAAATTACTTTTATTCGTATGCAAGCGGCTTATGATCAAAAAAACATCCAAGACTTACAAGCTTTTACAGCTCCGGAAGTATTTGGTGAAATTAAAATGCAAC
>JBAZRP010000012.1:0-42846 GCA_041662885.1 Legionella sp. | reverse complement strand
ATTTTGCAACTAATAATTTACGTATTTCTTTAGTGGAGTATTCTGCGAAACACACAACAATAGTGCAACGTTATAAAGCACTGGAAGAAGTATTGTCGTTACCACATCCAATACAACGGATGGAATGTTTTGACATCAGTCACACTCAAGGGGAAGCCACTATTGCATCATGTGTAGTTTTTGATAATCATGGCCCTGCTACTAATGAGTATCGGCGTTTTAATATCGAAGGTATTACGCCAGGTGATGATTATGCCGCTATGGAACAGGCTATTACGCGCCGATTTAAACGTCTTAAAGAAATACAATCTTTGCCTGATGTGCTGATTATTGATGGTGGTAAGGGGCAAGTTGCCATTGCCAAAAAAGTTTTGGCTGCTTTAGATATTACTGGCCTTACTTTATTAGGCGTTGCCAAAGGGCCAGCACGTAAAGCAGGTTGGGAAAAATTAATTTTAGCTTATGAGCAGCAGGAATTTACCTTGCCAGAAGATGCAAAAGCTTTACACTTACTACAACATATTAGAGATGAAGCACACAGATTTGCCATAACTGCGCACCGGAAAAAAAGACAAAAGGCGCGTACTGATTCCAGTTTGGAAGAGATTGAAGGGGTAGGAGCAAAACGAAGACAAGCTTTGCTGCATCGTTTTGGTGGTCTGCGCGAATTAGCTAAAGCACCGGTTGAAGAAATAGCGAAGGTTTCAGGAATCAGCATAAATCTTGCCCAAAAAATTTATAAACATTTTCACCCGGATTTTTAATGATCTCTCAGGTAAGGACATCCCAACCTACGCTTGGGACGACGATGGTACTTATTGAGCAGTTACGATTTCTAAAGAGGCTCCATGAAAAAAAATATTATATTAATGATAGTTGCCATCGCCATGTTTATGGAGGCTGTGGATACTACGGTTTTAAATACCGCCATTCCGGCAATGGCTCACAGTTTGCAGGTTAATCCTATCAGTCTTAAATTGGCCTTAATTAGTTATTTATTAAGTTTGGCAATTTTCACACCTATTAGCGGCTGGGTTGCTGACAAATATGGGGTGAAAAGAGTTTTTATTTTTGCCATAGGTATTTTCACTCTAAGCTCTATTTGGTGTGGATTTACCAATAATTTAATTCAACTAATTTGTGGACGCATTTTACAAGGCATAGGTGGTTCTTTAACTTTGCCAGTAGGTCGCTTAATTATCGTGCGCACCTGCGAACGTAATGAGTTGGTTTCTAAAATGAGTATCGTTGTGATGATTGCTGCTATGGGTATGATGTTAGGCCCAGTTGTCGGCGGTATTATTACCAATCATTTTTCTTGGCACTGGATTTTTTGGATAAATGCTCCCATTGGTTTAATCGCCATGATATTGGCAGCTTTTTTATTACCCAGTATGCCAGCACAAGCCGTGTATCAGCTCGATAAAATAGGTTTTTTCTTGTTCGGAACGGGCCTTGCGTTTTTAACTTTGGGTTTATCAATTTTGAGTGAATCAAAAATAGGCTTGATTGACTCAGGTATTTTAATCGGAATGGCAGTACTTTTGTTAAGTTTATACATCTGGCATTCGCGCACTAAAATCCATCCTATAGTTAAAATCGAACTTTTGCGCGTTCGAACTTTTAAAGTTTCAGTGCTCGGCAATTTGCTTTCTCGCATGGGCTTTGGTGGAATTCCTTTTGTTTTGCCCTTAATGTTCCAGTTGGTACTTGGTTTTTCTCCACAAACCGCAGGTTTTTTACTAGCACCAATTGCCTTAGGTGTCTTAATGGTCAAACCCTTATCCCTACGATTATTACGGCTTTTTGGTTATAAAAATTTATTACTTATTAATACGTTTTTAATGACTTTATCCTTGTGTTCTTTCATGTTAATTAATCAATATTCTTCTCATGGGTTGATTAGCCTATTAACATTTTGCTACGGATTTATAATTTCCTTGCAATACACCGGTATGAATTCTTTAGCCTATGGTAATCTGCAACAAGAGGATATTAGTTCAGCAACCAGTATCATGAGTACTATTCAACAATTAGGTCAAAGTTTCGGTGTGGCTGTAGCCGCTATTATTATTAGTTTATTTTCTGGGGCGTATGCAGGCCATCAGTCCTTCACTATTAAAATTTTCCATCAAACCTTTTTTGCTTTGGCTTTACTGACTTTATGCTCTTTATTTTTATTTATGCATTTAAAAAAGGATGACGGCAAAGAGTTGATTTATACCGCTGATGTCTAAAGTGAGGAACGTGACATTCGTGACGTGATATGCGACAATTCGTCACAAATTGTGTCCACCTTGATCTTAATTGGGTCTGGTCATTAGAAGCTAGTATCATGACTTTAATAGAAATTTAAAGGAAGAGTTTGATGTTAAAAAAAATTTTAATAATAAGTTTTGGTTTTATCCTGCCATCAATAAGTCTCTATTTTTATTTTCATTCAAAAAATGAACCACAAGCACCCAGTAAAGTGGTTGAGGTAGCACTGTTAAAACCCAGCAGTATTCAAAAAAATGTAAGTCTTATTGGTACTATCCATCCTAAACACGCAAGTTTATTAGTTGCAAAACGAACCGGTGTTTTAGATATTTTACTGACTTCTGGACAAGGGGTTAAAAAAGGTGAGTTACTTGCTAAAATAATCAATCCTGATATTGAAAAAAATTATCATTTATCAAAAGATGCGGTGGCAATAGCTGAAAATCAATATCAAAGGTTTTTAAATCTGCAGAATAAAGGATTCGTTAGCCTTAGAGAATTAGAAGAAAAAAAACAAAGCCTGATTGAGGCGCAAAAAGATTTGGCTAAAACAAAAATCGAAATGAAAGAGATGCGTTTTTATGCGCCTTTTGACGGAGTTATCGGCGCTTTTAAATTCAGAGAGGGCTCGCAATTAAATATTGGTGATGCCGTTGTCACTATTTATGATTCTCATACCAAAACTATAGACTTGGATATTCCATGTACCTATCTTAAATATATAAAACCAAATCAAGCAGTATCCGTTTTTAATCATAAATACCAATTAAGTCATATCCAGGAAATGATGGATGAAGATACGCACATGTGTCCCGGTGATGTGGATGTGAGTTGTGAACATTGTGTGATGGGTGATAGCGTTACGGTACAACTTATTTTAAAAGAAAAGCAGGATACTTTAGTCATTCCAACACAGGCATTATTCCTCCAAAACGGTAAACTGTTTGTTTATAAGGTATTAGATAATCATATTGAGCTGGTTGCAGTGAAACAAGGAATTCAAGATAAAGAAAAAGTGGAAATTGTTTCAGGATTAAAAGCAGGCGATTCAGTAGTTATTAATAATCCTGAGCGTTTATATCCAGGAATGGAAGTAACAATCTTTCAACCAGAAAATAAAAAAACATCATGAAATTAACCAGCTATTTTATAAAGCATCCCGCTATTGCCATTATTCTTAATTGCATGATTTTGTTACTAGGCATACTTTGTTTTAATTCATTGCCTATTAGAGAATATCCTGATATTAGTTTTCCAGTTATAACGGTTAATGCTAATTATCCAAATGCGAGTCCTGAAACTATAGAGTCTGTGGTTACCAATATTCTTGAGGAACAACTGGCAGGAATCGAAGGTCTTGAATTAATGACATCGCGCTCTAATGCCGGTATGTCCAGTATTAATTTACTCTTTCGTGCAGGAACTTCAATGGATAAAGCGCTTAATGCGGCCCAAGAGGCGGCTGGATTGGCGCGTTCCATGTTACCTGCATCCATGGAAGCACCCAGAGTAGAACGGCAAAAGCAGGCTGATGGTTTGCCTTTTATCGGTATATCAATAGAGTCTTCTTCTTTAGATTTCGGAGCACTTACCCATTATGCCCAGCTCAATTTGAAAAATAGTTTTCGGCGCTTGAAAGGTGTGGCATCAGTTAACATTTGGGGTCAGCCTTATACTTATGAAATTAGTTTGGATCCTAAGAAATTATATACCTTTGGAATTAATGCAGATGAAGTGCTTACTGCCTTAGCATTGAATAATCGTTCCTTTCCTGCAGGAAATTACCAAAATAAAATTCCTACCACGCTTGATTTTGATTTAAAAACATTGGATGACTATAAAAATTTATTAGTTAAAACAGTTAATCATAATCCGGTGCTGCTCAAATCTTTGGCGCAAGTACGCTTAAAATCGGATAATGAGCAATTTCAAATAAGAGTTAATGGCCATTCTGGTTTAGTGTTGGCAATTAATAGAGCCAATGATGCGAATCCATTAGAAGTTTCGCGCGAAGTGCATCAAGAATTAAATTTTTTAAAAAACAGTTTACCCAAGGATATGAAAGCAAAAATTATTGTGGATCAATCGCAATTTATTCGCGCTTCTTTAAAAAATATCCAAGCATCTATAGTTGAATCGATTCTTTTGGTATTGATTACAGTATTTGTATTTTTGCGAAATATACGCGCTATTATTATTCCCATGATTGCAGTGCCTATTTCACTTTTAGGCTCCTTATTATTTTTAAAACTGTTTGGATTTTCTATCAATCAATTAACTTTGCTGGCAATGGTGTTGGCTGTGGGTTTAGTTGTTGACGATGCCATTATAGTACTTGAAAATATTTGGCGTCATATTGAAGAAGGCCTGACTCCTTTAAAAGCTGCTTTTCTTGGTTCCAAACAAATCGGTTTTGCCATTATTGCAATGACCCTTACTTTAGCAAGTGTGTATGCGCCTTTGGCTTTTATTAATGGCATGATGGGGCAATTATTTATTGAGTTTGCTGTCGCTTTAGCAGGTAGTGTAATTATTTCAGGCGTGGTGGCTCTTACTTTGTCACCTTTAATGTGCGCGTATTTTCTTAATAAAAATACCAAACAGATCTGGCCCGGTATTGATAGATTTCTTAGCAGTCTAGCAAGGCGTTATTATAATTTTTTATCTAAAATCGTAACTAGAAAAGCGCTTACTCTTATCCTTGTGTTACTTTCCTTGGGATTAACTTTTTATTTGTACCGTTCCTTGCCAAATGAAACCGCACCAAAAGAAGATAGAGGCTTGGTAGGTGTATTTGCCCCTATGGCAACAGGAGAAGATTTAGCCAGTATGTCTGGCAAAATAAAACAAATTGAAGCCTCGATCAGCTCACTTCCAGAAGCTAAAAATAAATTAACTTTTGCCGGCAAATGGGGGTGTAGTATTGTGATGCCGCTCAAACCTCATGGTAGTAGAAAACGCAGTGCGGAAGAAATTGCAGCATCATTGAGACCTCCAATGGCAAGTCTTCCTTCAGTCGATGCTATGGTTTGGAGTTGGGACACAGGCCTACCTGGCGCCGATGATGCTATGAATGGCTCGGAATTAGAATTAGTCCTTTCCAGTACCGACTCTTATCGAGACTTATTTGATAAAACAGAACAATTTAAAGCTTTGCTTGATACTAATAAATCTTTTGTATCCTCCCGCCACAATTTACGACTGGATTCCATGGGTTATGTTATAAATGTAAATAAAAATGCTTTAGCTAAATTAGGATTGACTCCTAATCAAGTTGCTAAAACTATAGAAATATTTTTTAGCGGCGATAAATCCATGACCTTCCAAAAAGATAATGTAGTATATAATTTAAGCATCCAAGGCACCAAGAAACCTTGGACCTTAGATGAGCTTTATCTTACTACACCATCTGGAAAAAGAGTTTCTTTGGCTGCCATAGCTAGCATGCAAAGACAAGCACAACCAGCTTCCCTGGAGCATATCAATCAAATGCGTGCAACAACCTTACACGTTCAATTAGCAGCGAATAAATCATTTAAACAAGGAATGGATACACTATGGGATTTGGCTAAAGATAAATTTCCAGGTACTTATAAACTCAGTTGGTCGGGTGCTGCGAAAACCTATACCCAATCGTCGCATACTATGTTATTGCTGTTTGGATTATCTATTGTCTTTATTTATGCAATTTTAGCTGCGCTATTTGAGAATTTCATTTACCCATTCATTATATTATTTACTGTGCCTTTAGCATGTTCAGGGGCTTTATTATTTGCTTATTTATTTAGTCAGTCTCTTAATATTTACACACAAGTTGGTTTAATTACTCTGGTAGGATTAATAACGAAGCACGGAATTTTAATTGTAGAATTTGCTAATCAATTACAAAAGCAGGGTCTATCTTTAGTTGAAAGTATAATAAAGGCTTGTTCTTTAAGATTACGGCCTATATTAATGACTACCGGGGCTATGATATTTGGCGTAATTCCTTTAGTGTTATCGCATGATGCTGGAGCCGAAGCGCGCAGGGCAATAGGGATTGTTTTGATTGGTGGTTTAAGTCTTGGAACCTTATTTACTCTTTTTGTATTGCCTTCAATTTATTATATAGTAAGATCATTGTGCAACGACGATAATGGCAGCAATGTTGGGCATGGATCTTGCTAATATAATAATAAAAATAGCAAAAAGGAGAGGCACATGAACAGAATACTAATAATAGCCTTCATGATGACCCTTACAGTAACAGCTAGTGCTGCGAATTATGGAACAGGTCTGTGTGGCTATCCGCAATATGAATGTATTAAAGTTGCCTCTGGTCAGACATGGGAAAACATGTTCCCAGATCCTGAAAAGCGTGATTTGGTACAAAGAATTAATCGCAGTTATAACTCTTTATGGACAGGAAGAGAAATCGCTGTACCTAAAAATTTGGCAATCGTTAATATGTTTGACATTGCTCCTTTCCCTTTAAAACTAGAAGGCAAAACTGAAAAGCAAATTATAGTAGACCAAGATAAGTTAGCTTGGGCTGCTTATGATGCTGATGGTAACCTCGTTAGATGGGGGCCTATATCTTCAGGTCGCGATAAATGCTCAGATTCTAATCGTTCTTGCAGAACGCTAACGGGTATTTTCAGAGTGTTCAGTAAAGAAAACGTGAAATGTACTTCTGACGTGTTCCCAATTGGTAAAGGTGGCGCCAAAATGCCTTACTGCATGTACTTCCACAAAGGGTTTGCTTTACACGGTTCTGATGATATTCCTGGTGTGCGAGCCAGTCATGGATGTGTGCGTATGTTTATACAAGATGCTCAATGGCTGAATGAAAATTTTGTAGAGTTATCGAGTGAACGTAATAACTTTATGGGTACTGTAGTGACCGTACGCCCTATCAATGACAGCGAGAAAATATAATGAATACACTAACACAAATAAAAATGGGTTCTATTTCATTACTATTGTCTGCCTTATTGGTAACGCCGATTCAAGCATCCAATCCAAAACAGGGAGCCAGTACTGAAACAGCAACTAAACCTGTGAAAATATCTGCAGAAGAAAAAGCAAGACTTGATGAAACCCGTTTCCCAATTGGCTGCCGTCCAGTTGGGTATGCACAAAGTTTACGGGTAGTTTCTTTATATCCAGGTAAAGAGGGTGCTTTGCAAGCCATGTATTTTTTCTACAATAAATTGCCGCAAACATTGAGCCTGTATCAAATGCGAGACAAAGACAGCGAGTTATCTACTCGTTATAATCATACTATTGCTGCTAATTCCTGGGCGGTTCTTGCCACCGGTGAACCTTTAGTAAAATTCATTTGCTCTTTAGGTGATGGTAAAGACGGTTATGGCAAAATAGTCGATTGTGCTGAAGCATTAAAAGTTTGTGAATACGTAAATGTAAAATTTGGTTTGAATAATAAAGGTAATTATTGGATAGTGGATGGTACAACAAGAAATGGAGCTGTCAGTCAAGTCGTGCATTATGGCATAATACCCGGCGTGTAATCTGCCAGAAAAAGGGGAATTTACATGAAATCACTAGTACCTTGGGTTTGTTTATTGGTAGCCTCAGCAAGTCAACAGGCTTTAGCGGAAGATAATTTTTCTGCTTATCGTCTGGGGCATTACAATAAAGCGGCAGATCCTCTTTTAAACCAGACTGGAAAAGATGCGGTTGCTGATTATTATCTGGGTAGAATGTATCTATATGGATACGGTCAGTTAAAAAATACCAATATGGCCATCCGCTATTTTACCAAGTCTGCAGAAAAAGGTTATTTGCCTTCTATGTTAGTGATGGCTAAATACAGCCTGCTTCAACTTAAAGATCCCCAACAGGCAATTCGCTGGTTTAAATCGGCCGCGGATGCTGGTGATGTCAGTGCACAAATGTTTATGGCTGCTTCCTATTTATATGGTATTGGAGTGAAGCAAAATTACGATATCGCTACTAAATTTTATATTGATGCGGCAAAAAATGGTAATGCGATTGCACAATTTACCTTGGCAGAAAACTTTATAGACAGCCGCCACTCTAGTAATGCGAAGTTAGGATTGATTTGGCTGACAAAATCAGCCGCCAGCGGCAATCCAAAAGCTTTAACTCGATTAGCCGCAGTTTATGGCGAAGGAAAATTAGTTCCCAAGGATGTAAGTAAAGCCAAAGAATTATTAAATAAAGCTTTAGAACAAAATTTTGTACCCGCTATGATAGCTATGGGTGATCTTACTTTGAGCGAAGGAGATTATCAGCAGGCAATTAATTGGTATAACAAGGGCGCAAACGTACAAAATACCCAAGCCTATCTTCATTTAGCAAAGGCTTATTTACAAGATAAAAGTCCCATCTATGACGCGAATGCAGGATTTTTATGGACTTTAAAAGCAGCACAAAGTGGTTCTATTCAAGCAAAAAATGATTTAGCACAATTGTATCAAAAAGGAATTGGCGTAGAAGCTAATAATGAGTTAGCCAAGCAATGGTCTGATTTAGCCGCGCAAGAAGCCAAGAAAAGGAACTCCACACCTTCATTGGCTCAAGCTGCGTTGTGGTTAAGTAATGATGCCACAGATAAATTAGAACAAACTCCGTATCAAATGGGCGGCATCTTTAGTGCTTGGCAAAATGCCGCTGCTTTACAAGATAATATTTATAATCAGGCGCCTAAAATAGACGGTTTAACGCGCAAAAGTATTTTTAAACCACAGTTTGATTTAACACAACCCAATGAAGTATCTATTGCCAGTTATTATGATGCTTTAAATACACAACCGGTTACTTATGAAGAAAATCAATGGACTTATCCTTCTTATCCTTTGAACAGACAAATTGAATCCTTGCAAAGAGTCTACAGCATGGCCTTGAATAAACTTAATTTACCAGCGCCGTATATGGATGCTAGTTATTACGATTATGATGATTACTCACAAGCAAGTTTAATGGATATTTGGACTGAAGGTTGGGAAAAACAGGCTAATTTCAACGCAGTATTTAATCAATTATATTTCCGAGCCATCTTAGGAGATGCGCAATCGCAATTTGAAATTGGACAAATGTTCCAATACGGTTTAGGTGTTGCGCAAAATGATGCTGCTGCCATTGCGTTTTATCAAAATGCAGCCCAACAACAGCATTTGGGTGCAGAATATAATTTAGGAATTATAAATTTAATGCACCCACAAGATGCCAACAGTTATCAATCTGCCTTAAATTGGCTGACAGATTCTGCCTTTAAGGGTAATAGAAAAGCGCAATACGTGCTTGCCAGAGTTTTGGAGCAAGGCAAAAAAGGTGCTGATGGTACTGAATATATTAAACCTAATCACGAACAAGCAGTTTCTATGCTGTATTTAGCAGCTTCAAACAATTACGGACCTGCTCAATTTGATCTGGCAGAAAATTTAGCCAAACACAATGACAGCAGTTTAAGTGTTGATGTTAAAAAACACCGTATTGCTTTAATTCGTCAATTGTATCAAGGTGCGGCAAATAATAGGGTTGCGCAAGCGATACTTCCTTTAGCATTTTATAATGCAATGGATCAGGATAAACAAAAACAAGCTGAAGCATTTATCGTAGCAGAAGGACTTGCGCAAGCGGGTGATGACAAAGTTGCTTTACTGCTTGGTTTACTCTATGACAGAGGTATAGGCGTGCAAGCTAATGCAGAAAAAGCAATGTATTGGTACCAACATGCTGGTCAAAATCCAGTGAGCGATTTTATTCTTGGTACGTATACTGCTGAAGGAAAAGGTGTGCCAACTGACAAAGCTAAAGGTACGGAGTTATTAGCCAGATCCGCACAAGCTAAATTTTCTTACGGTGATTTCAATTTAGCGGTATTAAAACAACAAGCAGGTACTGAATTTTTACCTTTCTTGATTAGTTCTTATGATTTAGGTAACAATCATGCTGGTATTGTTTTAGCCGATTATTACTTATCAGAAAATAACGAAACCGATAAAATAAATCACGCAAAACAAATTTTTACCGGATTAGCTGAAAAAGGTGACCAATACGCGCAATTAAAATTGGGCTACATGTTGGATAAAGGTTTGGGCTCAAACGCAGATCCAGTAGCTGCAGAACGTTGGTATCTTGCATCGGCAGAACAGGGCAATCCTTTAGCGCAATACTTATTAGGTCAATACTATCAAGTAGGCACTGCTGGAGCTCCTGATTATGTCTTGTCTAAAGAATGGTATCAAAAAGCAGCTAATCAACTAAGTACGGCTTCAGTTGCCTTGGGATTTATTTATGAAACAGTCGAGGATAATTACGCCTTGGCATTAAAAGCCTATGAACAAGCAGCAGCTCAAGGTGACACCAACGGTATTTACGACTTAGCCTTGATGTATTTATACGGTAAAGGTACTGCGGTGGATTATCCTAAAGCCAAAACCTTATTAACAGAAGCTGCTAATAAAGGTTTATCAGCAGCAATGACGCAATTGGGTTTAATGAGTTTTAAAGGTTTAGGCCAGCCACGTAATGATAAAGAAGCCTTAGCTTGGTATCAAAAAGCAGCCGCTTTAGGTAATGCCTATGCTAGTTATGAAATCGGTGTATTTTTTGAAACCGGTCTTGGAACTACAGTTGATTATAAAGAGGCGCTCAAACAGTACCAAGTAGCCGCTGATAGAGGCAATCAGCAAGCACTCTTGGCTTTAGCGCGTATGTATCAGTATGGAGTGGGGGTGGATAAAGATTTAAAACGTTCTGCAGATATTTATCAACAATTGGCAGATAAGCAAAATGCCTATGCCCAATACCAATTAGGTACTTTCTATTTAGAAGGAACCGCAGGTGAACGTTCACCAGACAAAGGCAAACAATGGTTACGTCAAGCTAGTGATAATGGCAATTTACAGGCCAGGAAAGCGCTGCAAAAATTAGATTCGACCCCGATGTCTTGATTACCCGTTCTTAGCGTAGGTTGGGCCTTGGCCCAACCTACATGACCATAATTTGACCCAACAAAAAGGTCAGCACTGCTCTCATTTAAGTAGAGCAAACCGCCTGCATCGATTCATCACCCATATTAATCAAATTTATCTCCGTACCTGCCTCGGCACTTACAGAAATATTAGAATTATTAATAACGCGTAACGAAGTACTTTGTCCGCTACTAAGATTTTTGCCGTTAACAGAACAATTATTCTTAACTACATTAACTTTGATTTTGCCATGTTTTGCAACTTGCACTGTGCAAGTAGCAGTAACAGCCCATGGAGAACTTAGCATTTTTGACTCATTGGGGCTGAGAGTAAAGACTTTTTGCGCTTGCACAGGGGCATGATACAGTGCAAATAATACAATAACAGTAGCATTTATGATTCGTAACATAGTATTTCCTTAGCTATTTTTGTACATATTATAATCAGTTAAGCTTAAGGTTATATTAAGGGCTAATGATGTGCTTATGGGGAAGGCTAGTATTGTATAAATGAAATAGGTCCGAACCAGCATTATGCTGGTTCGGGTGTTTTCTGACTTAGAGCGACGGAAACGCTGGGATTAAGCTGCCATGGCCTTAACGCGAGCAACCAGACGACTTTTAATGCGGGCGGCTTTATTCTTGTGAATTAAACCTTTTTGCGAAGCTTTATCAATCATAGGTTGGGCTTTAGAGTAGGCTGCACGTGCTGCTTCCAAATCTCCAGCTTCAACCGCTTTCAATACATTTTTAACGTAGGTGCGGAACATAGAACGCGCACTGGCATTGTGTTGGCGCAATTTGACGTTTTGACGAGCGCGTTTTATTGCTGATTTAATGTTTGCCACTTAAAACTCTCCACTGATTTTTATATACAAAAGATCTAGATCATGCCTAATGCAGTCTAATTTGTCAAGATAAATGGATGTAAATAGGTAATTTTAAGAGTATTATTAGGCTATAATCTATTTTTTTTAATGCCTTATGTCAACAACGGAAATTATGATACCCAAGAGACAAAGTTTATTACGTTCTACTACGCTGGTTTCATTGATGACTTTTGTCTCAAGGATGATGGGTTTTATTCGCGATATGGTAATTGCCAATTTTTTTGGTGCTCAGGCCGGGATGGACGCCTTTTTTGTTGCCTTCCGCATCCCTAATTTTATGCGTAGATTATTTGCTGAAGGTGCTTTTGCCCAGGCTTTTGTACCCGTTTTGGCTGAATACGAAAAAACGCGCTCTCCTGATGATGTTCGGGTGTTTATATCGCGAATATCCGGTTATTTAAGCTCTATTTTAACCTTGGTTACCATTGTGGGGATCATTGCTGCTCCCGTGATTATCTTCCTTTTTGCGCCTGGTTTTAGTCACGATAGTGTAAGAGCTGAATGGGCAACGCACATGTTGCGCATTACGTTCCCCTTTTTAATGCTGGTATCATTAACGGCCATGGCTGGTGCTATTTTAAACACGTATGGCTATTTCGGAGTACCTGCTTTTACTCCGGTATTATTGAATATCTGTATGATTTTAGCGGCATTTTATATATGTCCGCACCTACCGACGCCAGTTTTTGGTCTGGCCTGGGGGGTGTTGATTGCAGGCATTGTGCAGCTTTTATTTCAACTGCCATTTTTATACCAAAAGGGTTTGTTAATCAGACCTCGAGTGGTTCGCGATGATCCTGGGGTTAACAAAGTTTTAAAATTAATGATTCCAGCCTTATTTGGTGTTTCCATTGCCCAGCTTAATTTGATGGTTGATAGTATTTTTGCCTCTTTTTTAAAAGTTGGTAGCGTTTCCTGGCTGTATTATACGGATAGATTGGCAGATTTTCCTTTAGGAGTGTTTGGTGTGGCGATCGCTACGGTAATATTGCCGCATTTATCACGAAAGCATGCTGAACAAAGTGTTGCGCATTATTCAAAGGCTTTGGATTGGGGTTTACGTTCCATTTTATTGATAGGCCTGCCCGCAGGGCTTGCACTGGCCGTGTTTGCTATGCCTTTAATTGCTTGTTGTTTTGGTTATGGGCAATTTACCTCTATGGATGTGGTGCAAACAGAAAAAAGCTTATTTACCTTAGCCTTAGGTGTACCTGCTTTTATGGTGGTTAAAGTGCTAGCCTCTGGCTTTTATGCACAACAAAATATTTCCACCCCAGTTAAAATTGGCGCCATATCAATGGTGGTGAACACGATTTTATGTTCCATTTTTATTTGGTTTTTCGCCCATGCCGGCTTAACTTTAGCTTCAGCTATAGCAGGTTATGTGAATTGCAGTTTATTATTGTTTTTACTGATTAAAAGAAAAATCTTTCAACCTTCTCCAGGTTGGGGTAAGTATCTGGTCCAATTATTCTGCGCCAATTTGGTAATTGGTATTTATATGAAATTAATGGTTGGTACGGTCGGTTATTGGCTTAGTTTTGCGCCAGTAGCAAGGCTTGGTTTATTGATGGCGCATGTGCTTGCCGTGGTGGTTTTGTATATTATAGTGTTAGGGATAACTGGTCTGAGACCAGGACAGTTTCGAGGGCAGATGAAGGATTAAAGACGGGTTTTAAGAGACCTGCAAAAGGAGGAAGCATGCACAAAGGACATAAAGGGAAATTTGCACCACCGGAAAGTTTATTACTTCATATAATGCGCAATTTTGTGGTCGCTACAATCTTGGTTGTCATTGCCTTGTATATTGGCATGCTTGGTTACCATGTATTTGAAAAAATGTCCTGGGTCGATTCTTTTTTGAATGCTTCAATGATTTTATCCGGCATGGGTCCAGCTGCCGACCTTGTGACTACGGCTGGTAAAATTTTTGCAGGCTGTTATGCCTTATTCAGTGGTTTGGCATTTATTTCCATTATGGTAATTATCTTTTCACCCTTTATTCGGAAATTTTTTCATCGCATCCATGTTGAAACTTAAGCAGTTGTGGTTGCGCAATGATGGCTTCCTTTTCCTTGCGCGATAATTTCTTAATAAAGCGCTCACACTGCATAGCCCGAGCTTTATCGCCTTCAATTTGCCAGCTTTGCGCTATAGATATGGGTTTAAAACTGCGGGTGTATTTGCACTTACTAGTTCCATCAAGATGCGCTTGATAGCGTTTTTCCAGATCATTAGTATAACCAGTATAATAGGTATTATTAGAGCACAGTAGTATGTATACCCAATAGCTTTGCTTATCCATTATAGGCCAATTGTTCGAGGTTATGCGTTTTTATTGGATAGCCTTTTGCTCGATATTCTTTGTAATGTATGCGACTTAATTCTTTTTCCGATTCTTCATTAGTAACTATTTCTATAATGCGTTTAAAGCGCTGATGAAAAATGGGCACCGTTTTAGACATATTAAATAAAATATCATTAAAACCGCGCGGTTCTTTATCAAACCCAATGTGCACTGGCGGAGGAGGCTCAGGACCTTCTCCTTGCAAATTATGAGGGATAAAACTATCGTCCTTAAAAGTCCATAATAGTTCATCGAGTACTTCTGCATCCGCCTGGTTTTCGCAATGGACATAGACTTTATGCCCCTTAGTATAGGCTTTTTCTAGAAGATGACACGCTATTAGCCAACGAGAATCGGCTGTTTCGGCGGCTAGTAAATAAAAATCAACGTGTGGTTGCGACATGGCGAATCAGCTGTAGTAATAAGGGAACAGGGCGGCCAGTTGCATTGCGTTTTTTTCCGGAAATCCAGGCAGTTCCTGCGATATCCAGATGTGCCCAACGGTATTTACTAGTAAAACGTGATAAGAAACAGGCAGCAGTTATGCTACTGGCTGTGCGATCAAAAGTACTGTTTAACATATCTGCCATTGGACTATCGATGGCTTCTTGGTAAATATCATCTAAAGGCAAACGCCAAACCGTATCGCCACTCTCTTTTGCGGCTTCTTCTATCATTTTTGCCAGTTCATCGTCTTTGCTCATATAACCGGTGGTTACCGTGCCTAATGCAACGATCACAGCGCCAGTTAAGGTAGCAATATCGATAACAAATTTTGGATTAAACCGCTCGGCATACGTCAGGGCGTCTGCTAGAATTAATCTACCTTCGGCATCGGTATTAATGATTTCAACTGTTTGTCCGGACATACTGGTGACTATATCTCCAGGCTTAATCGCAGAGCCGCTTACCATATTTTCAGCACTAGGAATAAGGCCGATTACATTGATTGGTACTTTTAGTTCCGCACAAGCTTTGATAGTACCCAGCACACTGGCTGCTCCGCACATATCGTATTTCATTTCATCCATAAAATTACCCGGCTTGATGGATAAACCGCCTGAATCAAATGTAATACCTTTGCCGACTAAAACTATTGGATCTGAATGAGGATGACCTTCATACTTAATTTCAATGAAGCGAGCTGGTTCATCACTACCTTGAGCTACTGCTAATAAGGTATTCATGCCAAGTGCGCGCATTGCATCAGGCTCTAAAACAGTACAGCTTAATTGGGGTGATTCTTTGGCCAGCGCTTGCGCTTGTTCACCTAAAAAAGTAGGGGTACAGATGTTGGCTGGCATATTCGCCAAATTGCGAGTTAATTGTATGCCATCGGCTATTGCTTGTGCCACTTTTAGTCCCGACTCTTTGGCACCTGGGAGATAAAAGCTGATTGATTCTAAAATATGTGGCTTAGGATTTTTGGTCTTAAAATCAAGAAATTGATAACGGCAATTATCCAAATGCACGATCATTTGTTCTAATTGCCAATCGGGACTGTGTTCAGACAGTTGCGGTATGCATAAGGTTGCTGAATTAAAGCGGTGTTTTATTAAAGCATCGCAAATTTCAGAGAGTCTCTTTTTTAGGAGACCAGGAGTAAATTCATTTTTTTTGCCGAATTGAACCAGTAAAATACTGCGATCTTGCACTAAAGTTTGCCAAACAGCATCGCCAGCTTCAGTAGTTTTTTGTTTTAGATGGCTTATGAGGCCTTCAAGTTCTTTATCCAAGGCAAAGGCAAAATCAGTTAAAACTTCATCGGAATACACGCCAAGAACGGTGCATTCACTGTTAGTTAATAAGGGTTTTTGGGTTAAACCGTAATTCATTGGGTCATTATCCTGATAAAAAGCTTAGTGTACCTGATGCCATTAGTTTATGCTATCCTAGGATCAATATCGTCGTTGCAACCTACGTTTGGGATGACGGATTCTAAGAGCTTATACATAAATGATAATTTTCCGCTATTTAGCCAAAGAAGTGTACCTGACTCTGATTGCATTAACTGCAATTCTTATGCTTATTTTTATGAGTAATCAGTTTGTGCAGTACTTAAATCGTGCGGCTTCAGGAACCATTCCTGGAGTGATTATTTTAAAATTAATGGCTTTGGAAATACCAAATTTAATGGGTTTATTATTACCCTTAGGATTTTATTTTGCCTTATTATTAGCTTATGGACGCTTGTATGCGGACAGTGAAATGACCGTTTTGCATGCTAGCGGGTACAGTCCAAACAGTTTACTCAAGCACAGTTTCATTATGGCAAGCATGGTGGCTGTGCTCGTAGGATATTTAGTGATTTGGCTCAGTCCTGAAATTGCTTTAGCGCGCGCTAAACTCTTACGTTCTGCAGGTATTCAAACTCTGATTCAAACCATAATTCCAGGTCGTTTTCATGCAGTTAATCACGGTTTAAATGTGTTTTACGTGCAATCTATGACGCGTTCGCATACGCAAGCAGAACACGTATTTTTAGCCAGACGAACTATGAAAGATGGTACTTGGCAATGGGATATATTATGGGCGGACAAAGCCTTTGCTGAAGTAGACGCAAAAACAGGTGAAGATTATTTGGTTTTACAAAATGGTAAAGCCTATCAAGGCATACCCGGTAAGGCTGATTATCAAGTAGCTGAATTTCATCAGTATCAAGCGCGTTTAGCACAGCCTACTATTGAAGGTTTGAATGAGGATATTCGGACGTATCCAACTGCTAGTTTACTACCCATCAATAACCCCGATTTGCAAAAAGCCGCGGAATTGCAATGGCGTTTTTCGGTGCCGATTATGGTTTTTGTTTTGACTTTAATAGCAGTACCTCTATGCCGCTTAAACCCCCGTTCGGGTAAATATGCTAAATTATTACCTGCCATTATTATTTATATTTTGTATGCAAATTTTATGTTTGTGGCGCGCGATGCCATAAGTTCTGGGAAATTGCCGACATGGTTGGGAATGTGGTGGCTGCATGCTTTAGTTTTTATTTTGGGCATATTTTTGCTTTGGCGTAATCATAAAAAATTGGCTGCATGATGAAAATATTAGATAAATATATAGCAAAAACTGTGCTGGCTGCGATTGCTTTAGTGACTTTAATGCTCACCGGACTGCAAATTTTTATTTTGTTTGTGAATCAAATGGGTGATTTAGGCAAGCTCGATTATGGTATCGCTCAGGTTGCTTTTTTTGTGTTAATGCAAATGCCCTATGAAGTATTTTTGTTTTTCCCTATGGCAAGTTTATTGGGATGTTTAATTGGGTTAGGGGTTTTAGCCAATCATAGCGAATTAATAGTAATGCGTGCCGCAGGCATGTCTATAGGTCAAATTACCCTGGCTGTGCTTAAGGCATCCTTGGTCGTGATAGTACTTGTTACATTTTTGGGTGAGACTTTAGTGCCTTATATGTCTCAATACGCCAATAGTTATAAAGTGGGAGCTTTGTCCGGTGGACAAAGTTTACTTACAGCGCAAGGAATGTGGTTGCGTAATGGGGATGATTTTATATCGATTACTTCGGTACAACCGAATAATGTCTTGCAAAAAGTGTATCAATTTCGCTTTGATAAACAACACAATCTGCAATTAGCCCGATTTATTAAAGAAGCACGTTTTGAAAATCAAAGCTGGTATGCCTATGAGGTAGAGCAAACCCAATTTCTTGGTGACCGCACTGAGGCAAAGAATGTAACAAACATGCTCTGGGATGTGGCTATTAAGCCGCAGATTTTACAAATTAGTCGAGCAAATCCGGATGAGATGACCTTATATCAATTATATCAATACTTACACGAACAAAGGCACAATCAACAAGACACCCACGCCTACCAATTGACCTTATTACAACGTCTAGTACGTCCTTTTAGTACTATGGTCATGATGTTACTGGCAATTCCCTTTATCTTTGGGCCACTACGATCTTCATCTATGGGTTCTAAGTTGTTAGTAGGTGCTGTAGTTGGTTTTAGCTTTCACATCTTAAACCAATTTTTAGGCCCAGTAAGCTTGGTGTATCAATGGCCACCAAGCCTAGCAGCACTTGCCCCAACCTTATTATTTGCTTTGTTAGGGGTGTATCTTGTGAGTAGAACCAGGTAGGTCTGTCCTCAAGCTAAATCTTAAAAACCCGCCTTTCGTATATAGTTTTTACACAGCCCATGCTACTATGATATTTCATTTATCGGTAAAAAAATAACATGAACAATGAGATACGTTGGCAACAACGATTAAATAATTTTACACATGCATTAAACCAATTAAACCAGGCAGTAAACCAAGCCTTGCAAAAACCATTATCTGATTTAGAAAAGCAAGGTTTAATAAAAGCATTTGAATTTACTTATGAATTAGCATGGAATGTGATGAAAGATTATTTTTTCTATCAAGGAAATAGTGAAATCACAGGTTCTCGAGATGCAATACGTGAGTCTTTTAGTAAAGGCTTGATTAAGGATGGTGAAGGGTGGATGGAAATGATAAAAAGTCGCAATCAAACTTCACATACCTATAATTTGCAAATTGCTAATGAAATAGCAGAAAAAATTATTAATCAGTATTACCCCTTATTCCATGATTTTTCTAATAAAATGAATAAATTATCAAATAAGGCCTGAGATGGACCAACAATACGGTTTACCTAGTCATGCTGTAGATAAAATTAATGAAGTATTTAGGCTTTATCCTCAAATTAAACAGGTGATTCTTTATGGTTCCCGTGCTTTAGGTAGTTATAAACCAAGCTCGGATATTGATTTATGCATTGATGCAGAATCGATGAGTCTCAGCCAGCTTTTAAAAATAGAAAATCAATTGGATGATTTATTACTTCCCTGGAACATTGATCTTTGTTTAAAGCACGTTATTGATAATCCAGACTTGTTGGCTCACATAGATCATGCAGGAACAGTATTTTATCTTGGAGCACCTCCTCAATAGCTTGGGTTCAAAAAGGTGAGGATACCTCAGGTCATTAACCCAACATTCGATACCTACGTCCAGTGGATAAGCCCTGGGGCGTAAGGTAGGCTCGCGATCTTTAAAAAGCTTTAAATTGCGCTTTTTGCTAAAAAAAATTACAAATCTAAGGTAATTTACTTAAATTTGGTTTAAAATGTAAATATGATTAGGGCTTGGAGATTTATAAATGACTAGAAATGCTGATTTTGCCGCTTTACTACGAGACGAAAGAAGATTAGTTACTGATACTGCAAGAGCAGATGCAAGGGATAGGGGTCTAGAAGCAATTGTCGCCCAGGATCCAACAAAGCCCGGATCGGTCAGACAAGCAATCTTAAGTCATCAGGGGTATTTTGTAAATCATGTTGTTGATACAGGTGGAACGAATGCAGATAGATACCAGGATGATGCTGGATTTATTGATGATACTAATAGTGCTGCTCTCTGCCAATTCGCAGCCCGACAACGTGTTACTTGTGGTTTGACCCGTTTAAAAGAGGCAGAATTAACAGCATTTGTAAAAGAAGCTGATGCACAGAAATGTAGAGAACAATTAGCTGCTACACCTGAAATGAGTTTTTTGCAAAAAGCACCTAATTGGAAGGCTAATTCTGCGGGTACACTTGATGATGCTAAAGTAAGATATTTGCAAATACAAGCTTTGCAGTTAATGGTATATAAAAAACTTCAAACAGCATCGGCAAAAGAAATTGCTGATTTTGAAAACAATTATGCAGCAAATCCGGTAGCAGGATTGCCTGGTAATAAGATAATTGTAGCCTCTGCATTGGTTATACCAGCTAGCTTTCTAACTAATCAAGGCGTTAATCCAACGTCTATTAATGATATAATTGTTGAGCGCAAAAAAGAATTTGCAAAAACTGCTTTTATAGAGATAGTAGATAAGTTAACTCCTCAACAGGCAAGTACGGCTGCTATGTTTAACAAATTAGCACAAGATACGGCTGGTTTTAAAAATGATACAACTGAAGGTTTAGATATATCAAATGTAGATGATGCGGATATACCAGATCTCCAAGGAAAACTAGGTATAAAATATATCGAAAGCGCTATTGCTAACATGAGTAACACACAAATTTCCTCTTTATCGAGCTCAACTAACATGGCAGCAGGGTTGAAAAGTATCTATACAGGTACTAATAATAATTTTGTGGATGAAGCTTTAAGGCAACCCAACGCAACTACTATAATTAAACAAGCATTACTCGAACGTCAATCACAGCTTAAAAGAGACGCTGTTGTAACGCAATTAAAGAATTCAAATAAAGATTTAAAGGGTTTAATGCCTGCTCCTGGTACCACCATGTCTTTAAATTTGTTTAAAACCCAATTGATAAATTTAGGTATTAAAGATGTTGATTGGATTCAACAAACTGATATGGAGAAAATGCACACTGATATTCATGACATAGTATTAGAAAGGGCCTTTGAGAAGGAAGCCCCTTTGGGTCAGCACTCAGCTTTGGAAAAAATGTATCAAGTACTCACGCCAGAAAGACAAGCTTATGTTCGACAGAATTTGAGTATTATTGCGAGTACTACAAATCCTGAAGTTTTGTTGCATTATTTTGGTGAAAATCCTAAAAAAGGTTTTCCAGGGTATAGTTCCAAGCGTGAATCAATCAAGGGACCAGCTGAAGTTACTGTGGATGCAGTGATAAATGAAAATGTACAAAATAATTTGTTTAAATCGATACATAATAGTGAAGTTGCTAAGCTTTTAGCTAATTGGTCACCAAAGATTACCTTAACTCCTGCAAATATCGATACTATTAACGATGCTTTTGTAAATTCAGGTACTGCTATAGATTTAACTGATGCAACAGAATGGGAGGATTTTAAGGCAGTAGTTGCAGCGCAGACTGGTATTACCAGGGGTGATATTAATAACGCATTTGATTCAAATCAAACTGATATTGCAAATCAACAAGCAGGTAACACCCGAGAATTGCAAGCAAATGCAAAGACCAAATCTCCATTAGAAAATAAAATTTATACCCTGGCTTTAAGTATAAATAAAACTAAAGCACTTACTGGTGAGCTAACTATTCCAACTCTTACAGATGGAATATCTGCTTTTGATAATGTTAATAGTTTTGTTGTTAAAGTGGGTGAGAAGTTAACAGACGATGAAAAAAAAGTTTTGAAAGGCGCATTAACCAATGAGATGTTACGGGAAATGAGAACAGATTTTGTGACGGAGGGACTAAACCCAGCCGCATCAAACCCAGCCACACCAAGCACACCTTCTATGAGAACTAATATTCAAACGCAAATGTCCCGGTTCAAAAAGGAGCGTGAAGTTTTAACTATGCCACAGAAATGGTATAGCATTTCTAAAAGTCCTGCTCAAAACATTTTAGCTTTTAAGAGTTTTAATGAACATCATGCGCGGTCAATAACATTTCTCGATCAAATCAAAAAAGATCCTCTGGCAATGCAAACAAAATATAAGAATTTAAGAGATCATTGTTTGGTCATAATTCATAGGTTAAATTTGGATAAATCAAATCTTAATAGTTATCGCGATGCTTTGCGTGGAACAGGTGTTAAAGAAAACGAACGATTAGCCGAATCTATCGATGCAGAAATAGTGTTAATTGATAAAGAGTTGACGTCCTATAATGCAGCGCTAAAAGGTATTGAGTTTGCTAAGGCAGTCACTGATGAAGGATTTAAAACTAAAGATAGTCTTATCGTGGGTGAAAAATGGGATCTTTCAAAAGCTGCATCTCCTGATAACTTGCCAAATACGAAAGCAATTTCTTCGACCGTAAGCGGTGCGACACATGCAAACAAAGAAATTGAAAGAGTGGTGGTTGATCAATTAAATGTTGGAGAAACCCGTACCTTTATCTTACCTGACCCTACAGCTAATACCAAGCAGGAATTAAAAGGAGAGTTTATACAAACTCGTAAAGAAAATGGGGTTGATAGCTTTGATGTAATTAATTTCCCCAAGGGTCAAAAGGGTGATCCACAAGCAGAGAATGCTAAAGTGCAATTTGCCATGGGGTATGCGCGACAAATCCTAGCTGCAAGAGGAAGCAATCCTTCAAAAGATGATCCAATACCTATAGATTATCCGCTGGATTGTTCGAATGATGAACATACAAAGGACGCGATCACATATATATGGACTGCATTTATGGTACTGGGTGAAAAGTCCAAGGATAAATTTGGTCCAGATGCTATAGAGATGAATGTTATAGGATGTGATCCGAAGAGTGATCAAAAATGGGGCTTGGGTAACGGGATTTATAAAAGTGATTCTGTCTATAGCAGAGTTTTTAATTCTGATAAAGCTGGGGGACAGAAAAAAGTAGTAGATAAAATAATTGGTCAAGTTACCAAGCTTGAACAGCACAGTGCACAGGCGATGGAACATAATAAAACCGCGGATCAAATTGATGTTCAGATGTATAATAAGGCTCATGATACAAAAATTTGGGGTGTGAATGTTCCTGGTATGGGGCGTGATGAAAAGCATGAGGAAATCACTAAGGAAACGAAAGAGTCATTTAGAGCTACTGGTCCAGGTTATCATTAAAAAATAATAAGGAACAAAAAAATTGAATTCCAAAAAACTAGCAATAGGTGTCTTTGACTCCGGTATGGGGGGCTTGACCGTTTTACGGTCTTTGCGTGCTTATTTACCGCGGGAATCTTTTGTTTATTTAGGTGATACTGCGCGCTTGCCTTATGGAACTAAAAGTCCGGATACGGTGAAGCAGTATGCGGTGCAAATGGCCAAGATTTTGGTCGAACGGGAGATTAAGGCTTTGGTGGTGGCGTGTAATACGGCGACTACTGCTGCCTTGCCGCATTTGCAAGAATTATTGCCGGATATCCCTGTTTTAGGTGTGGTGGCTCCTGGGGCTGCTGCGGCTGTGGCTGCTACTAAGAATCAGCGAATCGCGGTTTTAGCTACTGAGACTACCATTGCTTCTAAAGCCTATCAGGATTTGATTGCCCAACAATTACCTAATGCGGTGATTAGCGCGCGAGCGTGTAGTGTTTTAGTTGCTTTAGCGGAAGAAGGTATGGTGGATAATTCGGTGGCGCGTGAGGCTTTGATTCATTATTTGCATGATATTCGTGATGAAGACGCTATTTTATTAGGTTGTACGCATTTCCCGGTTTTTAAATCTACTTTAACGAGTTTATTGCCTGAAGGGGTTGCAATAGTGGATTCTGCGGAAGCTACGGCGATTTCTTTGCATTCGGTTTTGAATAATTTGGATTTATTGAATGATGATCCTTTGGCTTCTCCTAAGGTCAATTATTTGGTTACGGATTCGGTGAATCGGTTTTTGAATGTGGGTGCGATTTTCTTAGGGGAGCAATTGGCTTTGGGGGATATTGAGTTGGTGGATGCGTAGCTAGGTGGTAGGTCACAGGATCACGGCGCTGCTCGCAAAGACCTAGGGGTTGTTTTTATTCACCTCGCGCAGGCCTACTCATTAGGTTACTTACAGCTTGCTTAGCATCTAGTGCTTCTTGTAATAACTTATTCACCTGTTCGCAGATAGGCATTTCAATTTGGTGTTGTTGTGCTATCGCGCAGATTTGGGCGGCATTGTGTTTGCCTTCCACTACTTGTCCTATAGCTTGTTCGGCATCGGTAATCGTTTTACCTTTTCCTAAAAGTAAACCAAAACGGCGGTTGCGGGATTGATCGTCGGTGCAGGTTAAGACTAAATCGCCTACTCCGGCAAGGCCAATAAAGGTATCTTGTTTTGCACCTAAGGCCATACCTAAACGACTCATTTCGGCTAAACCGCGTGTGATTAAAGCGGCTTTGGCATTGGCTCCATAACCAAGTCCGTCGCTAATACCGCAGGCTATAGCTAAGATGTTTTTTACAGCGCCACATAATTGCACACCTATCAAATCATCGCTTAAATACACACGAATATTATCGTGGTGAAATAATTGGTGAATTTGTACTTGGTAATCAAGATTATTACCGGCTAAAGTGAGCGCTGTTGGTAAAAAGTTTGCTACTTCTTTAGCAAAGGATGGTCCTGAAATAACTGCTACTGGAAAATCTAATCCATATCGACTGGCAACTAAATCACTTAATAATGCGTGACTTTGTGGATCCACTCCTTTGGTTATCCAGGTTAATCCTGGAATGGGGGAGTTTATTTTAGTTAAAACTTCTGCAAAAGCATGGGAGGGTACGGCAATGATATGGTACTGGGCTGCCAGTACCGCTTCGTCAAAAGTAGCTACTGGTTCAAGGTTTCCGGGAAAACCAATTCCAGGCAAAAAGGCGGTATTAGCCGCCTCTTTTTGCATGAGGTCTACATGTTTTGCATCATGACTCCAAAGCAATACGCGATGGCCCACTTTTGCCAAGTGGATGGCAACCGCACTTCCCCAAGAGCCTGCGCCCAGTATGCTAATGGTAGATTTTTTCATAGCTTAGTGAGCTACTTCTTCCTGTTTGCCTGCAGCGCCTTTTTGTTTTTGCTCTAATTGTTGCATGTATAAAGCATCAAAATTAATAGGTGCTAAGACTAATTGTGGGAAGCTGCCGCCGATTACTTGAGAAGTAATTGCTTCACGTGCATATGGGAATAAAATACTAGGACAGAAACTGCCAAGTAAATGTTCCAATTGGCTTTGCTCAGCGCCTTGAATGGTAAAAATCCCTGCTTGTTTTACTTCAACTAAGAACGCAGTAGTTTTTTGATTGGCAACTGTTGCAGTAACGGTTAATACAACTTCATAAACACCTTTATCTAATTCAGTGCTGTTAGTGTTTAAATCTAAAGTTAATTCAGGTTCCCATTTTTGTTGAAATACTGCAGGAGTATTTGGTGTTTCATAGGATAAATCTTTAACGTAAATTCTTTGGATCATGAATTGAGTTTCATTGCTTGCTGGTGCATTTTGTTGTTCAGACATATTTATTTTCCTTTTTTTATTTTATTTCTTAACCAAAGGTAGCTCTGCAGTTTTCCAAGCGTTGATTCCGCCACCTAAAACAAAGGTTTGAAAGCCTTGAGTATGGAGTTTGGCAGCGCTTGCTGCGGATTGCAAGCCGTTGGCGCAGACTAGTATTAGTTTTTTATTTTTGTATTTATTCATTTTGACTTGTGAAAAATCATCTTCTTTTGCTTGAATAGCATCGATGATATGACCCTTATCAAAGGCCTCTTTATCGCGTAAGTCAATTACCACTGCATGCTCGTGATTAATCATATCCACAGCAACTTGAGGGGATACTTCATTGGCTTTTTTCTTTGAGCTAATCAATTCATAGATAATAGTTACTATTAATACTCCAAGAAAAGCCAGACATAATAATAGATGATTGGTGATAAATTGCCCTAGTTGTTCCATAGTATACTCATGATGTGTTAACGAATCGGCGAATTATCGCTAGAATACTTGGTGAACGCAAGTTATTGTTTCTTTAATAATACATAAACAGCCCCAAAACCTCCGTCTTTGGGTTTGGCACTGTGGAACGCTAAAATTTCTTCAAATTGCGGTAACCAACGGTTTACTTGATTTTTAATTACCGGCGGTTTGCCCAAGTGTCCGCCTTTGCCATGGATAATCAGTACGCAGCGGTGTTGGTTTTGGGTTTGGATTTGGATGAAATCGTTTAGGGCTTGGCGTGCCTCTTCGATAGTGGTGCCGTGTAAATCCAGGCGTGCTTGCCAGGGGATTAAGCCATTTTTTAATTCATAAAGACGTTTGGATGGAACTTCTGGAGTGGAGTAGCATAAAATGCTTTCAGAAAGGACCGTTTCTTTAATGTAGTCGGAGAGGGGAATTTGGCTTGGAATAAAGCCATGCGCTTTGTTATATTTTTTTTCTACGGGTTTGGGATCGGGGCTGGATGCGCGTTTGGTGTTTTTTTGTAGGGGTTTTACGGTGCGCATTTGGCTGCGAAAAAGGTCTTTGTCTTCGTCAGAGATAGAGTCGTCGGTCATTTTAGGTTTGGTTTGAGGTTGTTCTTTTGAAGTATAGCTGTTTTTGATGGTTGTTGTTAGATCCCCTCATCCGCCCTACGGGCACCTTCTCCCGCAGGCGGGAGAAGGGATAATCAGTAGGAGAATAGTGAAAGCTCCTTTCTCCCGCAGGCGGGAGAAGGGATAATCAGTAGGAGAATAGTGAAAGCTCCTTTCTCCCGCAGGCGGGAGAAGGGATAATCAGTAGGAGAATAGTGAAAGCTCCTTTCCCCCGCAAGCGGGAGAGGGGATAATCAGTAGGAGAATAGTGAAAGCTCCTTTCCCCCGCAAGCGGGAGAGGGGATAATCAGTAGGAGAATAGTGAAAGCTCCCTTCTCCCGCTTGCGGGAGAAGGTGCCCGTAGGGCGGATGAGGGGATCTTACGCCTGTTTTTGTCCCCTAAGATCGAGTACACTTTGATCTTTTTCTCATTAGGAGCGCCGTAGTGACTGGTTATTTGATTAAAGAAACCGAAGAATTAGTAACTATCTTGGATTTTTTGCGTTTTAGTTTTTCCTGGGCTTCTAAGGCTGAGCTATTTTATGGCCATGGAACTGATAATGCTTGGGATGATATGCGTTCTTTAATTTTAAGAAGTTTGTATTTACCTTATGATATAGAGCCTGTTTTGCTTAATGCCAAGGTAACGAGTAGCGAGCATAAGTATTTGCGCCAGCAGCTGGATAAGCGTATAAATCAACGGGTTCCAGTCCCTTATTTGATTAAAGAGGCTTATTTTTGTACTTTACCTTTTTATGTGGATGAGCGAGTCTTAATACCACGTTCACCTCTTGCAGAATTGATTAATAATCAATTCGAGCCTTGGATTAAGCCAGAATCCGTTCATCGTATTTTGGATTTATGCACCGGTAGTGCCTGTATTGCCATTGCCTGTTGCTATGCTTTTCCTGAAGCTCTAGTCGATGCAGCGGACATTTCCAGTCAGGCTTTGGAAGTGGCGCAAATAAATCGGGAACGTTTGGAGGTAAGGGATCAGTTAACTTTAATTGAATCTGATTGTTTTGCCTCTGTACCCAAAGTGCAGTACGACGTGATTATTAGTAATCCGCCTTATGTTGGCAAAGATGAAATGGCTACTTTACCGGATGAATTTCGTCATGAACCGGTAATGGCTTTGGAAACAGGAAATAATGGTTTGGCTATAGTTGAAGAAATCCTAAATAAGGCCCATCATTATCTGAGTGAGCAAGGGATTTTAATTGTAGAAGTAGGTAATAGTGAGGAAGCTTTATGTGAGGCTTATCCTACCTTACCCTTTACTTGGTTGGAATTTAGTCATGGGGGACAGGGCGTTTTTCTCCTAACCAAACAACAGTTGCAGGATTATTTCACACAGTGAGAATACAATGTCTGGCAATACATTCGGTAAGCTTTTTGCAGTAACTACCTTTGGTGAAAGCCATGGTCCAGCTATTGGTTGTGTCGTAGATGGTTGTCCGCCGAATCTGGAGTTATCGGAAGAAGCGATTCAACCTTTTTTGGATAAACGCAAACCCGGGCAATCCAAATATACTACGCAAAGGCGCGAAGAGGATAAGGTTGTTATTCTTTCGGGGGTGTTTGAGGGCAAAACAACGGGCGCTCCAATAGCCTTACTGATTCATAATACGGACCAGCGTTCCAGTGATTATGAGGCGATTAAGAATATCTTTCGTCCAGGTCATGCGGATTTTACCTACCATCATAAATACGGACATAGAGATCACCGCGGAGGTGGACGTTCGTCTGCGCGTGAAACGGCTGCGCGCGTTGCTGCGGGCGCTATTGCGCGTTTGTATTTGCAAAAAATGTTGCATATTGAAATTTATGGTTATTTAGCGCAAATGGGTGATGTGGTAATTCAATTTGACGACGCGGCCGAAATTAGTCAGAATGCATTTTTCTGCCCGAATAAAACGCAAATTCAGGAATTAGCAGACAGTATAGAGCGTTTGCGCCGCCAAGGTGATTCAGTAGGGGCGCGGGTGAATGTGCGTGCGCATGGGGTTCCGGTTGGTTTAGGGGATCCGGTATTTGATAAATTAGATGCTAATTTAGCGTTTGCCATGATGTCGATTAATGCGGTAAAAGCGGTAGAAATTGGAGCTGGATTTGCTGCTGTTAGTCAATTAGGCAGTGTCCATAGGGACCAGATGTCCAAAAAGGGCTTTTTATCGAATAATGCTGGTGGTATTTTAGGCGGTATTTCGACCGGGCAAACCGTAGAAGTGAGTATGGCATTGAAGCCTACTTCAAGCATTATTACACCAGGCTTAAGCTTGGATACTGAGGGTAATGAGGTTGAGGTGGTTACTAAGGGACGCCATGATCCTTGTGTGGGGATTCGGGCAGTTCCGATTGCTGAGGCGATGATGGCCTTGGTATTAATGGATCATTATTTGAGAGATAAGGCTACATGCTCTTAAAGTAGAGTAGGTTGGGCCTTGGCCCAACATGATGTAGCATTGAGGCTGATAATTGTTGGGCCAAGGCCCAACCTACATTCGATGTAACTCCTTAACTTAATGGCAGAGCAGTTTTCTGGGTAGAGAGATAGATCGCACATAATTTTAGAGGTATTCATGAGTAAAAAATTAAATATAGCAATAGTTGGGGCAACTGGCGCGGTGGGAGAGGCATTCATTACGGTTCTCGAAGAACGCAAATTTCCTCTGAAAAATCTGTACTTACTAGCAAGTGCCCGATCGGTTGGTAAAACGGCTCTGTTTCGTGGTAAATCACTGGATATTGAAGATTTAGCTGAATTTGATTTTTCCAAGGCCGATATTGCCTTATTTTCAGCTGGGGGTGATATTTCTAAAGAATATGCGCCCAAGGCTGCGGCAGCGGGTTGTGTGGTCATTGATAATTCTTCTTGTTTTCGCTATGAAGACGATATTCCCTTAGTAGTACCGGAAGTGAATGCCCATCGGATTGCCGATTATAAAAATCGCAATATTATAGCTAATCCCAATTGTTCCACTATTCAAATGGTAGTAGCTCTAAAACCCCTGCATGATAAAGCAGGAATTACCCGCATTAATGTTGCTACTTATCAATCAGTTTCTGGTACTGGTAAAGAAGCCATAAGTGAATTAGTCAGCCAAGTAGGTGATTTATTAAATGGTCGTCCAGCTAAAATTGCGGTTTATCCACAGCAAATAGCCTTTAATGCTTTACCGCATATTGATGTCTTTGAAGAAAATGGGTATACCCGCGAAGAAATGAAAATGGTTTGGGAAACGCAAAAGATAATGGAAGATAAAAATATTCTTGTTAACCCAACCGCAGTAAGGGTTCCCGTTATTTATGGCCATTCTGAAGCTATTCATGTTGAATTTAAAAAGCCTTTGACTGCTGCCAATGCTAAAAGTATTTTATCCAAGGCTCCAGGAGTAAAAGTCGTTGATAATACAGCAAAAGCGCAGTATCCAACGGTTCTTAAAGATGCTGTTGGTCGCGATGAGGTCTTTGTCGGACGTATTAGACAGGATTTATCACATCCAAATGGCTTGAATTTGTGGGTGGTTGCGGATAATGTGCGCAAAGGGGCTGCCACCAATGCGGTTCAAATTGCTGAAATCCTTCAGAGTGAGTATTTGTAGAACAACTTTGCAATTTAGGTGTATACTAAATATATGAACGAGAATGAAACACTACTTAACTCCGATGATTCCGATGATTCGGGCGGTTCGGGCGGTTCGGGTTTACCAACCCGGCTTCCTATTGGTGGCCGCGGTGGTTCTTTGTTGGTTGCAGAATCAGTTTCTATGGAACGAAAAAGGCGAGAAGCGGAGCAGCAAGGCCATAGACAATTAGGTAAGGTGCATGCTCGCGAACATTCGGAACAAGAACCTGATAATGCCCCTGAGGGAGAGTTGCAAAATAATATTCTGCAACATCCCGAGTTAGACAGTCAGCGTTTTGATGGAATTGATCCTAATTTAAACCCAGAGCCACCTTTGAATACTGAAGCCAGGCGTGAATACGACAACGAAAAGCGCGAACAGGAAAAAGAGAAGCAATTGCGTTTAGGAAATATGCCTAAATTCAGTACCGCTCCCAAACCGGCAGGACCTTAATAAATGACGATAGCAAACGACATTATTAATCATAGGATGCCGGCATTTGATGCCTATATAAATTCCGGTGAATCCTTAGATGATATCGATGAATACGGTTTTACACCCTTAATTGAGTGTGCAATAACCAGACAGACGGATATTGCAGAAGAATTAATTAAGCGTAAAGTTGATGTGAATAAGCCGGATGTTACCGGGCGTTCGCCTTTGCATTGGGCGGTTGATAATAATGATTTAGAATTGACGCGCTTATTACTGAGCAATGGCGCCAATCCAAATGCTTATACGCGTAATGGCTTATCGGTCTTGGTTTATCCGGTTTTACGCGGTCAGGATGCTTTAAAACAGCTTTTGTACCAACACGGAGCCAAATTGGATTTTGCATTGGATTTTATCAATGGAAAACTAATAGGACATCGATTTGAGTTAACCGGTGACGTCGATATCGTCAATGCAGCAGGTGAATTTATTGAGCTGGATTATGAAGGCTTTATTCTGGAATTTACTGTGGCCGTAGTTAAGGATTCTTTGCGCCGCTTTATTAGCAGCTATTCTACACGCCATTTACGTCGTCATTTTCCTTTAATTCACACCATAATGGATGCTTTTAATGATGCAGGTGAATTATTGCAGTTTCAACATGTCCCTAAGTTTTCTCCTCAAAATTTGAAAGCTTTACAACAAATTTTAAAAGAACCAATGTTGATTTTGCCTGCAGCCAGTCGCGGTCATGCCCTGTGCTTTGTGCGCTACCATCAATGGTGGGCTAAAATAGATCGCGGTGAAAACAGCTTGGAAGAGGGTAGCGTTAATATTTATGAAATTACTAATCCACAAGCATTAAACGTGGATTTTTTGCGTGATTTTTTATATAAAAAACAAAATCGTCGTTATTTTCATCAAGTAATTAATCAACAATTGGGTTTGGTGCCTGTTGCTAAAATGCCTGTGTCTTCACAAATTGCTGGTAACTGTTCCTGGGCTAATGTCCAGGCGGTAATTCCGGTTGCTTATGCCATGCAGCAGCTAAAAAACAATGCTGAATTTGATAGTCATCTTGCTATGAATTTATATGATGAGTGGGTTGAATGGGATAAGGATAGAGCTTTAGACGAATGCATTCAGCATTTTTATTTAGCCAGTCGTGAGCGAAAGGCGAGTATTGCCGCAATGTTGGGTGGAGTTTTATTCCAAGCCTGTAATTACGGCAACAGACATCATTTGGACCGCGCGGAAAAAATAGTAAATATATTGACCCTGCCGGATTATTACTATATTTTGCAAAGCTACTTAACTGAGTATTGTGTTAAACGGTTAACCAAGAAAGGTAATAATTTACTAAAAATGCTGGATGATTGTGGGATTAATCCAAATATAGGTGTTAATCCTGTAGCTACTGGTTTGTAGGTCGGGTCATTTAGCCTGAGGGATCTTCACCTTTTTTTGATCCCAATCGAAGCTCCCTTCTCCCGCTTGGCGGGAGAAGGGAGCTTCGATTGGGATCAAAAAAAAAGGTGAGGATCCCTCAGGTCATTTGACCTAATATTTGATCAGGAATTTTAATGTATGAACTTGCTTTATCTTGTACTCCCTTTCGCCTTAAGCACCTCCTTTGCCCATCAAGATATCAAAACATATAAATTTAATTTTGATACTAAAGACAGTTTCACAGTGGCCTACGCTGATTACCCCAAAGGTCAGGAAGCGTTTTATGAATTAAAATCAGAAGCTTTTGCTACTTTGCCTCGAGAAATTACTACTTCAACCAAGGGCTTAAAAATATCTGGTAATAATCACAGTGATGATTTGTTTATGTTTGCTTATAAAAAAATCACTGGCTTAAAACCCAATACCCAATATCAGGTTAGTTTTTCAGTAGAATTTGCCTCAAATGGCCCGGTTGGTTCCTCCGGAATAGGCGGTTCACCTGGAGATGCTGTCTACGTGAAAATTGGTGCTGTAACTGAAAAACCGAAACGGTATCTGGATGAAGAGCAAATGTATCGCATAGGCTTAGATAAGGGAAACCAGGCTAGTGATGGTGCTGACATGATTTTGATAGGTAATTTGGCAGTAGATATCGCTGATAATGCTACTGATTACCGATTAAAAACACTACCTTATCAGCCGGATGCGCAGATGCAGGATAAACTGGAACATTATACTGTGACTAGTAATGCTCAAGGGGAAGTGTGGTTGGTTTTTGGAACGGACTCTGGTTACGAAGGGCTTACTAAAGTTTATTATACTAATTTGACGGTAGGATTTAAGGAAGTTTAGGTCAGTGCGAGTGTTTTGTCTTTGCGAGCGCAGCGCTCGCAAAGACGGGAGTCTACTTCTCTGTTGTATCTTTAGCTGCAACAGTAGGTTCTTTTTTCTTATTCCCATCAACTTTAGGCGCAGTATTTCTATTGCCCTGGTTTTGCTGATTAGGATTGGGTCTTCTGCGTTGTTGCTGCTGATTTTGTTGACCACTACCGGTTCCTGCTGGACGCGTTTGATTACCACTTGGGCGGCGTCTGCGATTAGGGTTATTGTTTTGCCCACGTCTTTCGCCAGTTCCAGTAGTTGTTGTTGTAGTACGAGTCGTAGCTTTATCATGATGCTGGTGGGCAACATGATGTGTTCTCGAAGGACTATGTGCTTCAGTTGCTGTGCTGTCTTGAGCATGGCCACCGAATAAACCGGTCCATAAACGTTTGATGAAACTTGTTTGTGGATGTCGGGTTGTCTTATGTTCAGAAAACGGCTTCACTGCTGGTTCATCACGAACAGATTCCACCTTGCTGCTTGCAACATCCAATTCTGGTTGTTGAATTAAACTGTAACTAGGACGTTTTGACTTGCCAACATTATCTTCTTTTAAACGCGTAATCGAATATTGTGGTGAATGCAAATATGGATTAGCAATAATGAGCACCGTCACATTATGGCGTTTTTCAATATCTTTAATGAAATCGCGTTTTTCATTCATGATAAAGGTAGCCATTTCTGCTGGTAATTGTACTTGAATTTCCGCAGTTTTTTCTTTTAATGCTTCTTCTTCAATGAGGCGAGTAATTGATAAACCATGCGATTGAATGTTGCGTACCGTACCGCGTCCTTCACAACGAGGACAAATTTCTTGTGCTGTTTCGCCCAAGGACAAACGCAGACGCTGACGCGACATTTCTAATAGACCAAAGCGTGATATTCTGCCAACTTGTATGCGCGCTCTATCTGCTTGCAAGGCTTCTTTCAAACGATTTTCAACGTCACGTTGATTTTTGCTTGAAGACATATCGATAAAGTCGATAACTACTAAACCACCCAAGTCGCGTAAACGTAATTGACGAGCGATTTCATCGGCTGCTTCCAGATTAGTATTCAAGGCAGTTGCTTCAATATCGGAACCACCTGTGGCCTTAGCCGAGTTAATATCAATAGAAACCAGAGCTTCAGTACGGTCAATAACCAAGGCACCGCCAGAGGGAAGCATAACTTGACGCTGGTATGCAGTTTCTATTTGGCTTTCGATTTGGTAGAAGTTAAACAAAGGAATACTGCTATTGTAAAGCTTTAAATTAGGTAAGAATTCGGGTTTTACGCGCTCAATGTATTGTTTTGCTTTGATATACGAAATTTGATCATCAATAATAATTTCGCTAATTGATTTACGTAAATTATCACGAATCGAGCGAATAATTACATCGCCTTCTTGGTGAATCAGACTGGGAGCAATTTCATCGTTATAAGCTTGTTTGATAGATTGCCATTGATTTAACAGCATATCCAAGTCGTCTTGTAACTCTTCCTGACTTTTACCAACACCTGCGGTGCGAATGATAAGTCCCATTTCTTCAGGTAGGGTTAATGCATTCAAGGTTTCACGTAATTCATCACGCTCATCGCCTTCGATACGACGTGAAATACCGCCAGAACGTGGGTTATTAGGCATTAGCACTAAGTAACAGCCGGCAAGGGTGATAAAGGTCGTAAGTGCCGCGCCTTTGCTGCCGCGCTCTTCTTTGTCAACTTGAATAAGTAATTCCTGACCTTCGCGAATTAAGGCAGTAATAGGCGGTTTTTCATTGTTGAAATCACCGGGATTTTTATTTAAATATTCAGGAGCAATTTCTTTAAGTGGTAAAAACCCCTGGCGTTTTGAGCCGTATTCCACAAAAATTGCATCGAGGCTTGGCTCGCGCCTGGTTACTACTGCTTTGTATATATTACCTTTTTTCTTTATTTCACTAGGACATTCAATGTCCAAATCAAATAATTGATTGTCTTTAATGAGAGCCACGCGCACTTCTTCAGTTTGCATAGCGTCGATCAACATTTTTTCCATCTGTAACCCCATAATTAGGGCGCTGGCATTTAAGTATTGTTAAGCTGACCCAGGACTTTGTGATCAGACCATACGCATGTTCCCTTATTAGTAAAAGGGGCAGGCTTTGAAGTATACTGGTTTCGGATTATGTGGATTGAAAGGGAAAGCCTTTTTATGAGGCGTGTGAAAGCCCTGAAATAATTCCTAATCGGTATAAAGCATGTCGGGCATGCGCAGGTATCTGTCGAATTTTTTATCAATTTAGCTCTAGTATTGGGTCGCTCCCTTATCTCTTCGACTTAAATGGAAGCGCATTTTGTTTCTCTATTGTGCTTTGCTGGGTATTTTTATTCTATTTGTGATAAAAAATGCAGCAAATACAAGAATGTATTCATTAACGACCTTATTTGGTCGATAACTAACCGATTATCAAACTTCTTTTTATTTTTGAGTTATAATTAATACGGTAACCCAAGAATATATCTCAGGTTGATTAATAGTATCAAAAATAATAGTTTTCAGCAATGGATTGACCAGGGATATACCAGATTATTAGGGGTATTACTTATGATAAAAGAATTTATTACTGTAAGTGTACTGACAATTATCATTTTTTGTCTTTTAGTGTATATTTTTCAACGATATTTGATTTATTATCCTGATAAATCAAAGCCTTCGTTGCAAAATTTTCAAGCAATTGCTATGCAAGAACTAGTACTTTCTGCTAGTGATGGCTTATCGCTTATTGCTTGGTATAAACCTGCTGTAGATAATCAGGCAACCATAGTATATTTTCATGGTAATGCGGGTAATATTTCTTATAGAATGCCCTTTGCCAAATACTTTATTGCCAAAGGTTTTGGTATTTTATTGCTAGAATACCGCGGTTATGGTGGTAATAAAGGTTCCCCTACCGAGCAGGGTTTATATGCTGATGCGCGCGCTGCTATGGAGTTTTTGCAGCAAAAAGGGATTAAGCCAGAGCAAACCATTATCTTTGGTGAATCTTTAGGTACCAGTGTTGCTACCAAAATGGCCGAAGAGCACCCTTCTTGCGCCTTAATACTCCAATCCCCCTTTACCGCCCTAGTCGATGTGGCTCAGTATCATTATCCTTGGATGTTTATTGGACCTTGGGATAAATTTAATACCTTAGAACGCATAACTAAAATTAATACGCGCTTATTGATTATACACGGCTCTAAAGATCAAATAGTGCCTTTTCATTTAGGTAAAAAGCTTTTTGAGGCGGCTAATCAACCAAAAGAAATGTTAGTAATTAAGCATAAAAGGCATAATGATTTATGGAATCTTGAGTTTTTCACTAATGTTTTGCGCTTTATGGAAGAGCATTGCTCGCCGGATAAGGATCATTGATCAAATTTCAGGTATCATGCCCCGAGGTGTTTTCTGGAGTCAAAGTGCATAATGAGTGAAGTACGGTACAACGAAATTAGCCCCGATGAAGCTGGGCAGCGTTTAGATAATTACCTGATTCGGATTTTAAAGGGTGTGCCTAAAAGTCATATTTATCGAATTATTCGTGGCGGTGAGGTGCGGGTCAACAAGAAGCGGGCGCAGGTTTCTTCGCGTTTAGAAGCAGGGGATATGGTGCGAATTCCACCTATTCGAACCTCTGAAGCTAAAGAGGTTTTTGTGGGCGATGCTTTAGCAAAAAAACTTAAAGAATGCACTATTTTTGAAGATTCTTCTCTACTAGTTATCAATAAACCTGCAGGAATTGCAGTGCATGGCGGTAGTGGCTTGAGTTTAGGTGTCATTGAAGCTTTGCGTAAAACGCGAACGGATTTACACTATTTGGAATTAGTACATCGACTTGATAAAGAAACCTCAGGCTGTTTGGTTTTGGCTAAAAAGCGTAGTGCTTTACGCGCAATTCATGCATTATTAGAGGCCCGCGAAGTACAAAAAACGTATTGGGCTTTATTAACGCATCCGTGGCAAGGTAAAAAGACGGTGACAATTTCTGCGGCACTGGAAAAAAATAGTTTAAAATCCGGCGAACGTATGGTTTTTGTGCAAGAGCACGGCAAAGCATCAGAAACTGATTTTAAATTATTAGAAAATTACCAACAGGCTTGTTGGGTGGAAGCCAAGCCTAAAACAGGCCGCACACACCAAATTCGTGTGCATAGTGCCCATTTGGGACATGTAATAGTTGGTGATAATAAGTACGGATCAGTTGCAGGCGAGGTCGAAGGAGTAGATAATAAGCAAAAGCGTCTTTATTTACATGCTCGTTCTATAGAATTTATTTTAAATGGAACAAAACAGGTTTTTCAGGCTAATCTAGATGAACAATTTGCTACCACACTAAAGCAATTGCGTGCGAGGAGTTTGCTGAGTAATGAGTAAGCCATATCAGTTAGTTGTTTTTGATTGGGAAGGGACTATTTCCGATACCTTAGGGCCAATTCTGCATATTGTTGCTACTGAAGCTAAGAATCTTGGTTATGATACTTTAGATCCGGTTAAGGCCAGAAAATACGTTGATTTAGGTTTGGTTTCTGCTTTACGTAAGTTATTTCCGGATCTGACAAGCAAACAAAACGAACATTTCGTGCAATTAGTGCAAGCTGCTTTGGTAAGCCGGCCAACTGAAGTTTATTTAATTCCTGGAGCTATGGAATTTATTAAGCAATTATATGAAGATAAAGTTTCCATTGCTGTTGCTACGAATAAAGGACATCATTCCTTGATGCGTGCTTTGGAATCATCTGGATTAAATAAATACATTAGGGTGACGCGATCAGCCGGGCAAGTCCCAGCGAAACCTTGCCCACAAATGCTTGAGGAAATTTTGCAATTAATGGGTGGTTCTCCTGAAACTACCTTAATGATAGGCGATTCGACCACGGATATGGAAATGGCACAAAGTATAAGTGTTGATGCCATTGGAGTGGATTTTTATCATCAGCAGACAGAGGCCCTTAAAGCTGCTGGTGCGTTGGCAGTATTTGATGATTATAAGTTATTGGCAGAGTATATAAATCTGCCAAAAAAATAACTGGGAGTTGATTTGGTGAGTACTTTGACTAGTTTGCCTAATTTATTGACTTTGGCGCGTATTATATTGATCCCGATATTTGTAATCGTATTTTATCTTCCCTTTGATAGTGCCCATTTTATAGCCGCGTGTATTTTTACTGCCGCATGCATTACGGATATGTTGGATGGCTTTTTAGCGCGAAAATTGAAAATGATCTCTCCTTTTGGTGCATTTTTAGACCCTGTTGCTGATAAATTAATCGTTTCGACCAGTTTGTTGTTATTGGTGGGAGGAACAGATATTAATTATATTACTATCCCTGCCATAGTAATTGTCGGTCGTGAAATTGTAATATCTGCTTTAAGGGAATGGATGGCGGAAATTGGCAGTCGGGCTAGTGTAACGGTGGATTATGTAGGCAAAGTGAAAACTGTTCTACAAATGTTCGCATTAGGCTTGTTACTGGCTTTTAATCCCAATTTTTCCTGGTGGGGAGTGCTTGGCTTTATTTTATTATATGTGTCAGCAATTTTAACTATTTGGTCCATGGTTATTTATATGTCGATTGCCTGGCCGCAATTAATGAAAAAAAATTAATTTTGTAGTTGACATGAATTGAATTTACGGTAGAATCTCAGCCCGTAGAGACGCGGGAATAGCTCAGTTGGTAGAGCACAACCTTGCCAAGGTTGGGGTCGCGAGTTCGAGTCTCGTTTCCCGCTCCATACATAAAGCGACACTCTATGTCGCTTTTTTTGTTAGAGCTATAGTAAATTTTGAGGCTGTGTGGCAGAGTGGTCATGCAGCGGCCTGCAAAGCCGTGTACGCCGGTTCGATTCCGGCCTCAGCCTCCACAAAGTAATGCCCAGGTGGCGAAATAGGTAGACGCAAGGGATTTAAAATCCCTCGGGGGAAACTCCATGCCGGTTCGACTCCGGCCCTGGGCACCATATACAGATTTTGTAATTGTTCGTAAAGGTTCAAATTAGTACGTAACTGATTGATAAATAATAAAACAACATAGACTTTCCTCTCTCAAATCGTTCTCAACTATTCGTTAATTTTCGCATTTAACCGCACATACTTTGGGTAAGATTTTGGGTAAAGTTTTTTTACCTCTTCTTCCAAGGTTGTTGCTTAGTTGAGGTAATTTATAATGTTGTCTGACACATACATTAAATCTTTAAAGATTGGTGATAAAAAACGCCATACTGATCGCGATGGCTTAGTATTAGAACTAAGACCAAGCAAGAAAAAACTCAATAAAGTATTCATTTTCCGTTTTCAATGGGATAAAAAGCCACAAACTATCACTATTGGAAAGTATCCCAGTATTTCTCTTATTGATGCTCGGGCCACTGCTTTGGCTTATCGAGAGTTGGTGAGTAAGAAGATTGATCCTAGAGCGAAAAACTCTGAAACCGAAGTTGATCAGATAACTTTTAAAACAGTTGCTGAGAAATGGTTTCAAAAATATAAGGGTACATGGAAGGAAGTTGCTTTTAAACGTCATAGAAAAAGCCTGACACGCGATATTTATCCTTTCATTGCTGACAAACCGATTGATGATATAACCAAAGCGGATCTACTGGAAATAATTCAAAAACATGAAGAGCACGGTCATCATGATGTGGCACATCGAGTCTTTGCTAGATTAAAAGCCATCTTTGAATTTGAGGTTGGCGCATCTATTACCAACAATTATCCGTTCATTGGGTTACATAAGGCACTTGTTCCAAAGCCAAAAGTCGTAAATCAGCCAGCTATTAGCTCGCATGAAGCGCACGATATGTTAGCGATTATCAGCAATAGCAACGCTACAAAAATTACGAAAATTTATATTGAACTACTTGCACACTTATTTACTAGACCCTCGGAACTTCGGCTTGCTCAATGGAATGAGTTTAATTTTCAGGAAGCAGAATGGCACATTCCTGTTGATCGTATGAAGATGGCTGTTGCACATTGGGTACCACTATCACCACAAGTTTTAAAATTACTGAGAGAGTTAAGACTGATTACTGGTTTTACGCCTTACCTCTTTAATTCTCCCACCTTAAATAAACCTAAACCAATTAGTGAAACAAGTATTCGCAAACTTTTACATAATTGTGGATTTAAAAATCGCCATACAGCTCATGGCTTTCGTGCTCTTGCTTCAAGTGTATTGCATGAAAAAAGCATTTTTAGAAGTGATGCCATCGAGGCTCAATTGGCTCATAAAGTACAAGGGGTGAGAGGTAGGTATTTACGTGCTGATTTTAAAGAGGAGCGTAGAAAATTAATGGAGTGGTATAGCGATTGGATTCAAACAAAGCAAGATCAAATATTTATAACTCAAGTAAAATGAGATAATTATGAGCAATTATAGCAAACCAGTATCAACTCAAGAAAGAGAACGAGATATTAGGAAAGATTTGCTTAGGGAGTATGGATTTAATCCTTCTCCTGAACAATTTAAGGAAATGACTAAACCTTGGGAAAATTATATTAATGGGTATAACATTATTTCAACTTTTGATGCAGTCAAAGCAAAGAAATATGTAGACTCATTGATTAATAAATATACTAAAATGCTGGAACAAAACAAAAAATTCAATGAATGGAACAACGATCTTCAAATATACCTAAATTTTTTCCACATGGATGAACTATTTTTAAGTATGGGAAGTCCAGCTGAATTTGACGAGAGAAAAAAGTTTGAAGAAACAATCTTCTCTTACTGCATTCAAGCACGTATTAATTTACTGAAAAAAACTCGATCTTTTCTTCTAAAAAATAAATCTGCCGTAGTCAATCCAAAATATCTTGAAGAAGCAGCTATACACGCACTTTTTGTTTTTGCTAAGCGTGAGCTGGACTTAAATCAGGGGGGGAAGGGAAGTGGCAATAAAAATCAACGCATTAATTTTGCAATGATTATTAGTGGACTTGAATCAATAGATACAGTGGAAGATTACTACAGCCGATATAAAGTATTACAAGATACCACAGAGGAAATTCCCGATGACTTACTTATCTAACTAAATGTAAATTGGGGATTTTGTATTTTTTAAACAAAAAGATTAATTAAAATCCACGAACTCTTTCAAAAAAACCTTCTTTAAAACGGCGAATTTACTCTTTCTTATTGAGTTACCATTGTTCTCATGAATCCTTGAGAACGATTCGTGTCTATTTAATTTTTAAATATCTGAGAGAGTAAAATATGCCAAACGATCCTATTTTAATTTATCCCAAACAGACTCAAAAAATGCTAGGGGTGGGAGCAACTACATTTTATGAACTTAATAAGCTACCTGATTTCCCAAAAACTAGAAATCCTTTGGGTAAACGACCAATGTATCTCAGAAAAGAAATAGAGGACTGGGCTGCAGGACTTGCTGCTGAAAATCATTAAAAAAGTAGGTTTACTTATTTTTGTAAGAAAAGAGTAAACCAAAAATTAATATCTCGAGGGCGGCAACCTTCGAGACTATATTGAGTACTGAACATGAAAGAGTTTAATACAATTTTAGATCAAATTGAAGTTGCGTTTTCAAATAATGATGTAAGAGGAAAACCTGTTTACCAGAATATTAGTGCTAGAACATGGGTAGCTAAAATAAGAGAATGCCTTGAAGGTAGTAAAGAAGGATCTCATTGGCTTCGAACCACTTTAAAAGTTAATAATGATACAAAGCAATGTTTGGGACGAAGTACTGAAAACACATTAAGCTTAGCTAGTGTAGTTGTTATTGATTGTGATAAACGTATTAACATTAATGGTGAAGAGGTTGAGGGTGCACCAGATCCGTTGCAAGTGAGTCAAATCCTGAAAGATCTTAATTTAGCTCATATATTGCATGGATCTTATTCACATTATACGAGCGAGAAAGGTCATCGTTATCGAATAGTGTTATGTACTGATTTACCATATAAAAAAGAGCAATTAGCTCCAACAGTAGAATCAATTATCTCACAAATCAATGTAGTTCTAGCCGGGTTGGGAAGTGATTTATTAGCTAATGCAATTGAAAATTCAACTTGGTCACAAGGCTGGTATTGTCCACGTAAGCCCACGGGTAGCAAGATAGAAACACTTTATTTGGAAAATACGGAGGGGCAACTTGTTGATGTTATCGATCCACTAGAGTTGCCTCCTACTCGTTATGTTTTTACACAACCTTTATCCAATAAGCCAGAGCAAATATCTGTTATCCACGCATTTAACGAGCAGAGAAATATTGAAGAATTACTAAGTTATTATGGTTATACACGTATATTGTCTCATAAATGGCTTAGACCAAATTCTTCCTCTGGAATTCCAGGGATCACAATAAAAGGAAATAAATTTTATAGCCATCATGCGGATGAGTTTAATGATGGATATTGGCATGATTGTTTTGACTTATGGCGAGTAATGGAAAAATTAGATTTAAAAGATGCAATTGCTAAAGCTGCTCAAACAACATATGCGCCAGATGGAAGCACCGTAGATGAGTTTAACAAGAGCTTGGCTAATAATGGGGTGTTACCATCAAATATTAAATTTAATGTGTATCAGCCGTTTGATAATAAATTATTACCTGTCGATGATATTCCATATGATTCACTACCCGAGCAGATGGAAACCTTTATCAAAGAGCAAGCAGAAATTCGAGGATGTCCCCCTGATTTTATTTTAATCTCGGTATTATCACGTATGGGGGTGTTATTTGCAGGAAAATTAAAAATAGCAATGACCAGACATACTAAGTGGCATGTTACTCCTAATTTTTTCTGGATAATGGTCGGGCCCCCCTCATCCGGTAAATCCAATGCATTAGACGCAACAGCAAGTTTTATAAAGAGCATCAGTGAGGAGGCGGAAAAAGTTTATAACAAAAATCATGATCTGCATAAACAAAAGCTGGATTTACTGCAAAGAAAATTAAATACGGCAATGAAAGGATTAGATAGAGAAAATGTAAAAACGCAGCCTGAACAAAATAATGTGGATATTTTCGAAACAAGAATTAAAGCACTTCAACACGAGATTGATATTCTTCTCGCTCAAGCACCCAAATG
>JBAZRP010000011.1:0-43125 GCA_041662885.1 Legionella sp. | reverse complement strand
AATTCTAGTTTCAGGATAGATAAATCCCGCTGCGTAGAGGCCGCCTAGCGTTCTTAGGAAATTTTCTTTCGTTGGGCAGTAATGACCGCTTCGATTATCGATACTTTCAATTTTTCCATTCTGAATACGAATGCAACCGGCGCATTGTACCGGCTGTGAAGCTCTCATGGAATTATGATAGCTGCCGCCGTTCATATTAATAAAAATATATAACCCGCCCTTTGGTGAAACGACATACCTAAAATCACCATTGGTTATGCGCTTTTTCTCGCCGTCTTCTATTAGATACAAGCCGTCAATGTCCACGTACGTTTTAAAACGTTTTTTTTCTTTACAATCAAGCTGTTTGCCTATACTTCCCAACATCAACAATCCAATAACATAGGTATGAAAATAATTGATAGAGGTTAAATCCGCGAAAAACGCATTTTTATATTCTTTGCCAACCTTCACTGGCTTACCAAAAACGCGTTGTCTGGAAAAGAATGAGAATACGGCACAGGGGTCACAGCTATATTTTGGTAATGTGTAAGGATGATTATCATATCTGCTTCTTTCTACAGCTATATTAAAATTATTTTCTTTCCGGCTCTCATCTGATAATACACGACTAAACATATTTAACTAACCATCTTAAGATTGTTACCTTCTTAAAGAATCAACCTACAGGCTAACTCACTAATTTGTCAAATTAAAATTGACAGAAACATGAAACAATTCTCTGATGATTTTACAGTAGATCAGGGTCAAGACTTGATCCTATAGGTACTAGAAGGTAAGAAAACAAGTCACTTTAAAAAACATATCTAAGGTTGTCTAAGGAGGTTTTGAAACGCAGTCTTGCAAGACTTTATATTGTGCGTTCTCTTTGTATTGGGTTCAGCGGGTTTAAAAGTCGAACCCCAAAATGGTTTTAGCTTTGATAATTGTTGATTAGTTACTTTTCTTTTTTTGGACAATTTAGAATCTTGGGTGCAATCTCTCGGCATTAGTTTATCAATTGCAGAAGTTAAGGCGTCTACGTTTTTACATTCAATAATCTGGACAGAATGTATATTATTAGCAAAATACCCCTGAGTTCGATTAGCCTTGGTTTTTATAGTAATCAGATCTTGTTCAACCCACTGATTTAAGAGTGAAAATAAGGGCGAGTCACTGTTTATTCTCGTGCATAAACACGAATCAAAACCAAATTGTTGAACCTTGCTCTTTCCATCTACCTGATGATTAACTTCTAACTTATTTAGTTTTATTCGTATATTTTCCCGGTAAACAGCTGTATCTTTTATCCACTGAATTCGTTCTGGTATGGGAAAATTATAACTAAAGGGATAGATTGTATATTTGTCATTAGTAAAAAATTGTTTATATATATTCATTTGAGCAACTTCTTCTCTCAAACATTTGCCACCATCCGTAATATACTTCAATATTGAAAGTTGATCCTCTGAAATTTCTGTGTCCTCAGGCAATAACAGAAAAAAACCTCTGCCATCGTAAATAAATGGGAAATTTATTACTTCATTAAATACATCACATTCACCTAAAATTTCCTGATAATACCGAATAAATTCTTCTTGATTTAAGGCATCCAAAGCCTCATGTCCTATTTCTGTTATGCACCAGATTTTATGCTTTGTATTCGGATATTCAATAGGCTGAATCAGTTGCTCTGATTCTAATAAAACCATCAAGGCATATTCTGCAAAATTGTTTATTTGCATAAACAACGCATCAGTTACTATAGTTGCATTTTGTTGATTATAAGGAATTATGGCAGATACATTTTCTTTAATTGCAGCAGAAAATAAATTATTCAATTTGTCCGCATAATATTTGCCAAATGTCTGTAGGTATTGTTCTTTCTTTTTAATTTGTATAAGAAACTCTTCTTGTCTCGCTTTGGGTATGGTAATGAATTCCTCGTATGACAGGATTAAATTCTGACATAAACAAAGGTTATAAAAACAAGCATAATTGGACATAGCCAATTCTTCCATACTGATCATTGCTTTAAAATGCCAATCCGCAGATATTTCAGACAGTTGTAGACCAGCAAAAGGGACCAGGCCAGAAGTCATATCAGATGTCATTGCTGGCATTAATTGTTTGTTTGTATCATCAATTATTGCATTGTTGTTTCGAAAGTGTTGTGATAACTCGGGGTCATAACCTCGAATTAAATAATCAAAACTCAAAGGAAACTCTGTGAATTTATTACCCTTATTTATACTAAAATTCAAAGGCAGACCTGAATTCCAGTCCGTATGATTATTTTGAGTTATAGTAGCAAAATACTCTTTAGTGCTATGCGTGGGGAGGATATCAAAAACGTTCGTACCGATTATTTCATTAAGTAAACGACCATGAGCCGTATGTCGATAGTAACCCATACTATCTGGTTCAAGTACAGTAATTTTAAACTTTACAGATATTGGAACCGTCTCTGTCATATCGGAATAGCTTTGGTACCGAGCAAGTTTCATCTCAGTTTCAGGGAACATTCTGCTGAGTTCCTTCATTATCACTTCTGCAGTTTGCTCTGTAAGGCGTTCAAATGGCATGGTTATTTATATATCATAGCGTATAATTTTTCTATTCTAACATAGATAAAAAAATTGCGCAAATACAAGCCATTACAATGGATAAATTCAAGCAACCAAAACCATAAGTTAAAAGTAAATTATTTGATCTAATGACACTTTTACTAAATTAGTTGGTTTTTTAAGAAAATCTCAATCATTTTGTGTTAAAATATTGGCCATAATTATATTTTTAAGGTTTTATATAAAACTGTCAACTCAGCGAATAAGAGGGAATTAATAATGATTACTAAAAATAACCAGACAAAAAAAACTAATCCGCTTATGGGAGTTTCAATTTTTGGGTTAGGCGCCACCCTGATTGTAGCTCTTGGTGCTATAATCAGAGATAATAAGGTTCATGATGAAGCATTGGCAGTTCTTGTCGGCGGGGCCATTAATGGCGCTATCGCGGGTCTTGTGCATTCTTGTATACCCACCACAAACGAAGACTCAAACAGTTGCCTAAAATTTGTAACAGCAGTGCTTGACACCGCATTACCTATCACGGCTTTTCTCACAGCACCATTAATGGGTGAGCAATATCTGGGTTATGGTTCCAGTTGGGGAGAAACTGTATTGGACGAAATTATAGAGTCTGCCTCTATTGCTGGAAGTGTTGAGCTTGCAGGGGCAACTGCTGTTGTAGCTGGATGTTGTTATAATTTTTTCTCCAAAGCCCCAGCACAAGTCGCTAAATTCTTATCAAACGTTAATCAACCATCCAAACCAAATACCTTTTGTACGGGATAAAAAATAGCGCTGGGCAATTCGGGAAGTTTCTTTAGGGCGTGTTTACATTCAATTTTCTACGTCCCGCGGCTTGTCCCTGAAAAAATGAATTGTAAACATACTCTAATATATTATGTTCCATATTCATTTAATGATAATATCCAATAAACATTAATTCCTTCAATTGCTCCGATAAAAAACAAAGTGACTTTAGTTAACTTGATTAAATTATAATAGGTACTCAATATGATAGTAGTGAAATCTTTCAAAGAAGAGCAAAATTTAATTCCCTTATTAAAAGCCTCTCAAACAAAAGAAGTTATTTTATACAATAATGCTAAATGCCTAATAACATTTGAACCAGCGTTTAGCAATGCAGAGCTTGAGATAATGGAAAAAAAATCACCAGAATTTTTCGTGCATTCTTCACGAAAATCTAATAATCATATTCAGTCTACTATAGGCTTTTTTCATTCACGTACATACAATTACTTTTTTGTTAATGAAAGCTATAGAATGTCAATTACTGATCTCGAAACCGAAAAGAATGTAACGATGGTTATTAAAAGTATTAATTTGGAAAATCCTGCAAATTTATCAAATCCAGAATGGCTTCAAGATAATGTTGATTCTGTAACTGAGAGTACTTGTACCATATTATAAAATAAAATTTAAATAGTGTATGGTCTGTAATAAGAATCAATTCGCGATAAGGCTAATTTGGTTACCTACTGCGATAGCAAAGATCCCTCCTCCCCAATCAGCTCCAGTCGCATAAGGATTGGGGTCCGTGACAAAATTAGAGCAGGTACCTCCCGGGATACACACAGCTAACATAGTACCGCTGATGACAGGAGGGGCTCCGCCGATGGTGGTAAAATTGCCTCCAACGTATAACTTGCTCCCTGAATAGGTAAGCCCTTGAATATACCCATTGGCATCTTCCGTGCCATCAAGCGCATTGATGCACGTTGTGATCGTGTCTTGGGTGCAACTCACCAAAGGATAATCGCCACTGCTATCAACATAACCGCCAATTTGAGTGAAAGTTCCTCCCATATAAAGTTTGCTTCCATCATCGGTCATGCCAAAAATCGAACCATTTGGATTGTTGGTGTCCATACCTTGGCTACAAACTGAGCTAGTACAACTGGCAAACGTCGTACCACTTGAGGGGGCTGATCTCGGGTAATGCAGTACGGACAGGTTTTGGGTCACCAGGATGAATGACTGATAAAGCAAAGATAGGCGTATTAGTCGCTGCAGACTCACTCACCACCACAGGAACTGCCGTGTATTTCTTGCTGGTAGCCGCCGCTTTAACCACTAATGTACAGTCATGGGCTGACAAACGACATGTAGGACTTGGGATAAATGTCACATCACCAGGTCGAAATGCACCCCTTGCAGTTAAATCTCCAGAAATAGGTTGAGTACTGTATAAAGGAATTTCTAGCGTCTGCCCTGCCATCAAAACAACAGCGGGGTTCCCTATTTGTAAAGTCGCAGCAAATAAAGAACCACCAGCCATCACCGCTACACAAGCATTGATAATAGCGATTGTTTTCATGTTAAAAAATCCTTTTAATTTCTTGCAATATGCCATTTGAAATCCGCACCATGAAGCCAAGCCTTAATGACACTAAAAAGGCTTAACCTGAATGGCACTCTTTTATATGCTATACGATGAAACTCTCTCTGCATCTGTATTGTCTGCACTTAATACTTTATTTAAATTTAACTCATCAATCAATAATTGGCTTAGATCTTTTTTAGAATCATCTCGTTTTACTTGCTTGATTAATGCATCGCAAGTCTTGAGCCTTACCCAAGAATTTTTACGAGAAAAGGGATCTTGCATCACCCAGAAATGAGATTGGTCATCGCCAGCTTCTCCAGATAAAAGCAAAAGATCATTTTTGGGAAAGTATGCAATAGAATAAGAGCGAATCGAACCTTCTAAACCAGAAGAAACAATCCGTAAATCCTCTGGCAATGCAAACAATTGAGCTTGCGCTCCACAATTTAATCGCGCTCCGGATAACAAAGCTTGATGAGTCACCAAAATTTCCGATTTTGGGTCGGATAAAATACTTTTAATATGAAATTTCTGATAGTTACTATTATTTTCAATCTCATTAAAATAACGTGGTAGATACTTCTGAACTTCCTTATAGGGTTGCATCATCAAGTCTTCATATGCAAGATGCCACATAAATAAAGTAGTAGTTTTTTCATTTTTATTTCGAATAAAAATCAATGGACACGCGTTATGCTTATTTGAGCCAATGAAATAATCGCATCTTTCAGGATAACCATCTACTAAAGGAACTCCCGTCTCTGTATACGTTGCTACTTGTTTTAAAGAGCCATTTGGTCTAAGCACTATCCCCATAGCTTGTGACATTTGGGCAAATTCCTCGTCGGTATGCTTATTTAATAGTCTACCTATACCCACTGTAAGCCCTTTATTAAGAGCAGTCAATTTTGCGATATGATTTGTATGTTCACGAAACCCACCTACATATTCAAATTTAAAGTTCATAAGTATTACCTCACTATTGGTTAAATGTCCTAATAAAGAACCAATTGTACATTATTGTACAAGTTGTGTCAATAATTGTAATTAAAATAAAACTTTGAGAGTACGTCGAACTATCTAATATGATGCTTGCCATTAAATTGTAATATTTAGCTTTATTTCAATGAGCAAAAACCCGTCAAGAAATAAAAACAACTTAACATATTGATTTAATTATCTTTAGTTCTTTTTAATTAGGGTTCAATAGGATCAGAAAGTTAAGCTTAAAGTTCACGCTGAGCCTACGTCACGCGGCTTGTCCGCGTGATCCAGGATCTATGCACAGAGCGAGATCCCTAGATTCCGCGAACAAGTCGCGGAACGTAGGCGTGAGAGAAATTTAAGCAAAAATTCCTTAACTTAGTGCCATTCGGATCAGACTCGATTGATCAAGAGATTTTTATACCTAATTTGTGGTTTATCATATTAGTTTTGGTCAGCCACTAAATACTTCTATCATTTACAAATTCTCAGGAACTATATAAGATGTTCTGGTTTTGCGCAGAATGTTACGGCAATACCTTTTTATCATGTGCGTACTCTATTTATGAGGTTCCTATGAAATTTGTTAGTGAAATCAATTCTAATACTGTCACGCCCGTCACAGATCTCCCAGAAGTCATTCAAAAATTAAATCCAGAGAGTTGGCCACAAGGGTATCCTGTTCCCATGGCAGAGTTAGTATTTATAAAACTTTTGTATTGGGGTTTTGACGATCAAGAGCACGTGGGAGAGTTAATTGCGCATCGAGAATTAGCTCAAGATCTCTTGGAAATATTTTTAGAACTTCACTTGAATCATTTCCCTATTGAGCAAATGCGCCCAGTATGGGAGTTTAATAATAGTGATGATGCATCTATGGAAGCAAATAATACTTCCGCTTTTAATTGTCGCGAAGTGACAGGTTGCCCTGGAATTTTTTCACAACATGCTTATGGCAGAGCCATTGATATTAATCCTAAAATCAATCCCTATGTAAAAGAATCAAAAAATCTAGTTTTACCTGAAAGTGGGCGAGAATTTGTAGATAGGGAAAAACCTTCTAAAGGCAAAATATCACATGGAAGTTTACCTTATACTTTATTTAGCACACGTGGATGGTCTTGGGGAGGAAACTGGAACGACCTACAAGACTATCAACATTTTGAAAAACGGGCTGAAGATGAAATACGCCCTAAACCCTCAAGTTTTTCTCCTGCAAAAATTTTAGATGGAAGGATTGATTGAAGCGTGATTTTTAATAGGCGTAATTTGTTCTTGTTTGCTGCAAAAAAATAACTGTTTTAAAAAGTTAACACATTTATTGGGATTGGTTGTGCTTGTATCAAGATGTGAAACTGTATTGATTTTTCCATCAAAGAGTTTGGAATGATTTGGATTGAAAGGGATGATATATTTTTGGTAGGCCTGTCGAATTGCAATTAGGGTTTGTTCTTTCATTGCAAAATTAGTATCAGTCATTATCGCCGTGAGATACAACGAGCAGGATGAGGTAATTGCATGGTGCAAAGGATTACCTTTTTGTATGAAGTCCAAACCGGAGAAGTTATTTCTAGAAATATTTGAGTGCAAAATATTTACTATGTCATAAAGTGGGTAGGGCATTTTAAAGCTTCTCATAGCAAGATCATCCTGAACGACTTTACTAAGAAAATTAGCCTCTACTGGGTATGTGACGTCTCCTGCATAAATTCCTGCGCCAAGTTCCTTCCAGCGTGTGTAGATAGCAAAAAAACGGTCACGTAATTCATTTGCAGATATAACTAATTCGAAAGGTAAATCGCTTTTTGAAATACTATCACAATCCTTTTTAAGCCAGGGTTGTAAAATTGTTACATTAGGTAAGGATTTCGTAGCCACATATTCCCTGACTTTTTGAGCACTTTTAATGCTGTAACATTGTCCGACTTCGAGTATTTGCATATTTTGACCATCAAAACACGTAACGATATAACCAAAACCAAATGCACCCAATTGCAAGTCTTTTGCACCTACATCAAAAACTAATTTGGGTTTGGAGAGGTGATTTAGAATGAAAGGTGGGATGTTGTTTGTATTTTGTTTGTATCTTTGTAAACTATAGAAAATAGCTAAGGCATCATGTAAGGGGTTGTGCTCCATCAAACCATTTACCCCGCAAAAGGCTTTTCTGGAAATGCTAAAGTCTAATAAACTGGATAAATCCATCAGCGGATATGGCATACTTAAATCCCGACTTCCTCTGCCGTCTTCCACAATTTGTTTTAAAAAAAACGTCTCTACTGGAAAACCGACATCGACCCAAAACTCAACATTTTTCGATAAATTAGTGTGTTTTTTATAAAGTTTAAAAAAGCGCTCTCTTAGTTCCTGTTTGGTTTTAACTACATTGGCAGGTAAGTTGCTGGCATTGATAGTGTTAAAAGGAAGATTAAGATACGGTCGAATGGCTGATAATTGAGGCAAAACATTTTCTGTAACCCAGGCACAACTCTTTTGTGCGCCTTCTATACTATGGCAATCTCCCTGGTCAATGATTTTTGGTACGGCATTAGTTGTATCGTCGATTTCAATTACGCAGTAACCAAAAGAAATTCCATCTTTGTGTAAATCTTCCGCCTCAACGTCAAAAAAAAACTTAATAACCACGACATACACCCCTATTATCTTCGTACATATTATTCGTAGACCTTTAATGCAATGCAAGTATGCCCTAGGAGAAAGAATTGATCACGCCACATTGGATCGAGTGGAAGCAACTGCAGTGACTATTGCGGCTAGGATTTTTGGAAAACCTTTACCTGAACCAACTGATGCAGATACACCTCCTCTTTTATTCGAAATGCAATCAGCTGCTTATCCTCAGGCGTTGTATTAGGATGCGTAAAGACCGTGTAGAGCGTGGCTAATGACTTAAGGAGTTCTGGTTTTAAAGAGTACGTCGATTGTTCCCCAACGTGCGTGTTTAATTCTTTGTAAAATCGCTCCTTTTCTGTTAAAAATATCGCTTTATTTGCTTGGTAATCATAGGGTCTGTTGACAATTTAGTTCCCGACGTCCCGCGGCTTGTCCGCGGGATCCAGTTAGATCTTGATTGATACAACCAGTCTCTGACTTATTCAAATTTCCTGGATCCCGCGGACAAGCCGCGGGACGTCGAGCTTGAAAAGATGAATTGTCAACAGACCCTAGTCTTCATGTTTTTGCTCATCGTCAAGTTTCAATTGCTCGCTTTTAAGAAAGAGTCCAAACTGGTAAAATTATTTTTTCCATTTAAAAATTAAATCCATGGCCTCAAAAGAAGAAACAATCACTTTCATCCTTGACCAGATTAAGGAAGTAGGGAGTATTTCCGCAAAAAAGATGTTCGGTGAATATGCTATTTACTGTAATAGCAAAGTAGTGGCACTGGTTTGTGACAATATGCTTTATGTAAAGCCAACGATATCAGGCAAATCCTTCATTAGTAAGGTAGATGAACAATCCCCCTACCCTGGAGCAAAAAAATATTATTTAATTCCTGGTGAGCTGTGGGAAGATAGCGAGTGGATTTCTGAATTAATTAAAATCACTCAAGAAGAACTACCAATGCCAAAACCAAAAAAACCTAGAAAAAAGAAGGTATAATTCTTATCCATCCCAAACTTTGAATTTTTTTTATTTTAGAAATCTAGCTAATCCAAAAGTCACTCAGCAGACAATGATAATTCTGATGAATCTAATGGGCCTCGATCTTTCGGGTTCTGATACATTGCAAGCCACAGGATCAATACTTTGAACCTATGGCTTGTATTATTCAAAAGTTTTTGATAATTGATGACACACAAGACTTAGCAATCGAGAGCCTCTTGATTAACCAGTCCATGCAGTATCAGCGTAGTTAATTTTTATATAATAGCGCACATAGAGTCACTAATTTCACCACCTTGCTGAAGAAACGCCTCATCACCTGCATCCATATTCGGTGCCTTTGCTTCAATTTCAATATCAACCGTCAAGAAATTCAATTCAGCAAGAGCAATATCCCATTTACCTTTATGAGTTGAAACCCTCGTAGCATAGATTTTACTTGCAAACAATCCGGTTGATATAGAACTAGAGGTGTGTTTCGAAGACGTACTCACTGTTTTAGCAGCTACGAAACAAAAGTGGTGAGCTTCCATTTTCTCTAAATAACTCTTGGCATTAAAACCCTCAGTCGTAATTTTTACCTGACATAAAATACCTTTTCCTAAATCGACCCACTCTTCAGTGTTAGCCGCAGAAATAATCTTAACCCATACTTCGCGTCTAGTTGAATCAAATAGTTCCATTCGCGCATCCTTAGACAAATACCGTTATCCTAGCTGGATGAGACAATAAAATCAATGTTGAATCTTCCTATCCTAATGGCTTCCGTGATACTAAAAATCAACGACTTGGGTTTAGTTTAAATGACTCTAAAACTCGAAATAGCATCCGACTAAATGTGTTGCTTGTTATTATTGCGATCTCAAGTACTGTACTTGACTATTCGATTAGATAGAAATACTCTAGCAATTCTAATTTGAATCTTTTTTGACCAGGTGGGTTTCATGCAATTTTTTAAGTCTCAAGAAATAATTCCAGCAGTTTCTCGAAAAAAATTCGTGACTACAAAACTTTACAACGAGGATCTCATCATTTACTTATGTGATGGTGCAGCAGATAGCTTTGAAAATGTTCCCGGGTTTAATGACAAAAAATTTGTAGCAAATTATTTTTCAAGTACTAATAAATTGCATATACATAGATATTCTTCAGATTCAAGGTTAGAGGAAACACACACAGTCGACTGTTATTATTACGACGAACCCGGTCAACAAGCATTTGTAACCTCTAGACATAATGAGGAAGTGTGCATTTCTACTGTAGGCCCAAATCCAATTTGTATCCAAGTACCTTCATTAAATAAAGAATCATCCGATTTACGCTATTTAGAAATTTCAGGTATTCAAAAATTCACAAACTCTAATCAAGGGTTTGATATAAAATTCACCCAAATTGATTTTTTAGGTTCGGATACTAGCTCAACCAAGCTGATTAAAAAGATTTTTATTAAAAAATTGTTAGGTCAAATACAAGCTACAGAAGATAAGGCTATCGTCGCATCATCATCTAAACCCATTATGAAAATGATGAAATTTACATGGGTTAACGAAAACACTAACAAATGGGAACATGTACCAATTGATATTGCCGTATGGAGCAGAGAGATTACACCATCATCCAATGCTGAGAATGAATTAGAGATGAATGATCTTGCTACTACAGATTCCAAAATCGTTGGTCATCTCTATAGTAATGGTACTTTTAGAGTCACAGAGATCTGCCAAGAAGCACCGTGGATGGTAAATGTAAGACCATTTACCGGATGGTTGTGTCAGACTAAACACGACACATTCCTAGTAGCCAATCATCATTATCAAAGTTACGTTTCGCTGGAGAAACAAGCGCTATTAATCAATTTACCCACAAAATTCACATCCAGCAACCATATTAAAATTGTTAAGGCTTATACACTATCAGATGACGATGCATCTGATTCATTTTATGTACAGTTTCACAGCATGGAAAGTATTCCACAAGAATATTCTATCGATGATCTTATAGATTCTAAGAAATTTACTAATAAATATAGAAGCCAGCATGTTAAAGGTGTATGGGTTGGCACCTCCAGCTATGGAGGAAAGCTTTATGCAGACTTCAATCTTTGGCCAGATATAGACTACACCGCAGAGCTGGATGGGAATAAAAAACGTGAGGAAAATATTGATAATGCAGAAACATATCGATCCGATATTGGCGGTCATTGTTACCCCAAAAACCAACAAATTAAATTAGCAACTAAAAAAACTAGTATCCTCAGAGATAGGTACGTCCAATCAAACATAACTGGAACGTATTATGAAACTACTGATAATAGCGTTAAAAAAGCAGCTATTATTGCTGTTATAAATAATGTTAGACCCGGCAAACAGGATACAGAAGATAAGGAAAAATCAACCTTACTTACTACCATTAAAAAATATATGATTCAACAAATTTTAGTAGTTGATAAGTTCGAGTTAGCTCAAGAAGTTATTGAAAAGGTGGTTGAGAGTATTGCACAACAGCTTTTTGCTTTTAGTACTGGGACGGTAGAGGATATTACTGGAACAATTAATAGATTTAAGATCATTGACAAAATCACCAATCATGCGGAAATCAAGAAATTTATTAATGCTTCCCGAAAACGCGGCGCCGACGATAAACTTAGCCTGCAAATAAGCGCTCTAAATAATATGTTTGGCAATTCCACCGAGACAAAAATCAGTGAAATCGTCACTTCTGATGTATTGAGCAGCTGCAAATTTGCAAAATTATTGTATGTAATGATAGATAAAAATTTTGAAGCTGAAAAAAACCTGAGGATCTCCATTGAGGAAGGATATCAAGATATCAAATTTACTGATGATGAGATTAGAATTACTTATAGTGACAAAATAGTAACGCACAAATTAGCCGACCTAATTTTACAACCAAAAAAAGATTTTATGAGTAAACATCATGTACTCACCATTGAAATTGAGCCAATTTCATACTTGAGCGCACGTCGAAAGAAAACGGTACTAAGTGTTTGGAAGGACTTAACAGTCCAAGATGATCAATATACCGAAGAATTTGATAATAGCATCAAAACATCATATGCCACCTCTTCGAATTTAAAGCAGGAAGATATTGATGTCGCTCATTTATATTCGAAAAATAGCTCATTATGGATAGTGAATAATTATGATGGCCGTGCTCGTGGTCCAGACAATGTAGTTCATAGAGGATGGATGGTTAATAAAGACACTGAGAGCCTTATTGTCATTCAAACAGAAATTCAATGTATGTTTATCTATGTAGATAAACATAAAAAACACCATTTATATAAAGAATATACTAATGAATTTTTGAATCAGAAGGATTCCTACCCTGCTATCAACTCTATAAGCTTAGATGAATCAGGTTTGAATTTAGTCGTGAAACACAGAGATTCCTTTCAGCGCCGTAGTGAGGAATCTGAACAAATTTTCACATTTCCCTTCAAAGCTTTGCTAGAGAAATGTACATCAGCAACCAATGAATCAGATTCAATGTTGAGCATGGGGTTGGATTCCAATTAAACTATATAATTATGATTAGCAAATATTTATGCGATTCTTTTTTTAGTTAAGAGCAATAAGGTCAGACGCTGAGGGATCCTATCTAACACTACAAATTTCAAGCTTTTTGTATAGTAGCTCTTTGTCATGATACTCTCGCCAATCGCCAAATATGGACAATTTTATAAGTACTTCTGGGTGCATCAGGCTTATTCTCAAATAATGTTATAAATCAATTGTTTATGTTCGCAGGGTGCCCCCGACACTTTGTCTAATCGATTCATGATAAATAATTATTTGCAAGTGATTTAAAAAAAACCAAACAGGCTTCTGCTTCTTATGTAGATTTAGTTGTTCATTATTCTACAACTGGATACAACCTTTTATATTATGGAAGTTTATGCATTTCATTTGGCGCAATATGCTATGTTGTTTATTCAACTTATTGCCAAATTATGCAATAAACTAGCTCTTAACTATCTAAATTAATTACATAATATTGACCCGTGACATAATATGGAACTTTCTATAGTCTTGCACGAAATAATCATGGAAAATGTAATCGGCGCCTCATAATTAGTTAAGGTTCTTTTCTATGATTTTATCTCTTTTGAAAATCCGGATTATTTGCAAGACTATTAAGCTTTTTTCTAATGAATAAAGCAATTATGAAACAACAACTTACCACACAATGACTTTTATTATTCTTTGACACAATCAGGAGATAAAACTAATTTTATTAGAAGCGTACAAGGTCAAGACTTGTTTTTGGCCTGTCCTTTTTACCCAACATTTTTTTAATAAGCAAGAAGCAACTTGACCCCGATCTACTTTAAAAATTTGCCTGCTATAGTATTGATTCTTATATTAATTCATTATTTGAATCAATTAATCTAAAAGTGGTGTTAGAAATGGTCAAAAATATCCTCTCTTAGAACATCAAGAATGACAGATTCAAAAATCACCTTATTGATGTTTATTTTTACACTTAGATATGATATGATAGCACTCAGTTTTTGTCACAATATTAGGAATTTTAAATGAACATTGAAGTCAAAGGTATCGATCTTTCAACGTTATTAATAGCGTTATTCAAAAATGTTTATAAAAAAAGTGAGAGTGCAATTACTGAAGAAAGTACACTTCGTCAGAGGACTGCAAATGATTGCGGCATCTATAGCATCCCGACAACTTCGAATATTCATGACTCCATACAAGGAAAAACTTATCTTCAAAAAATTGGCTGCGTGCGTTTTGAATTAGCGATTCCTACGGCATATGCTCGATTTTACACACTTGATGTGACTAACTATGATTTAATTCATCAAACCGGGAGCAATGGAGTGTTAACAGCTGAACAAGTAGTTATACAATTAATGGCTAAAGAATCCACGCCATATCAAATAGGAAAGGATTTTCCCGCTGCCCCAAGTACATCTGCTTCTGCAAATATCTCCGTAACTCATCACTCTATTTTTCCTAAAATGAATGTAGAAAATGATAAACGTTTTAAAAAATCGCAAAAACCGGGAATTTTATATGAAGCCAGTTCCTACTCTGAAATATCTGATGATGAATTAGAAAGTTATGGTTTCGTAAAAGGTCAATGGGAACGAAAGCGCGATGGTATTGACAATATTGTTATAGTTAAAAACCCAAATAAAAAAGAGATGGCCTCTAGCGCAGATCTTGAGCGTGAAATGATGATGCAAATAATGTTTGGAAAATAATTTGGTGTAAAAAGCCTAATTATCTAGAGCAATAGGATAAGACTCTGAGGAATCCCAAACAATAAGTTAACACGGGTTACAAATTTTTCTATTTTTTCGGAAGAAAAAGAAAACAGGGGGAGCACTACTAGTCCCGAGTTTAGACAGTCAAAGCTTTAAATTCTTTTTTTCAAATGAAGCCTATCCAGAGGGAGTTGAAGACTCCCTCAATAAAACTGCCCTTAAGTGCACAGTAGCGTTTATTTATTGTAATTACTTTTCATCCTTACATCAGAGTGCAGCTCTGGCTTTCTGATCTGTTTCGTTTTTTCTGAGAAGTAGACGTTTGCTTTGCAGTACCAGCATCAGTCATCGTGACACTTAGGTCTGATGACGATGACGCTTGTGATGTTGTACTTGAATTACTTCCCTGCGAAGATGAATGTCCTTTATATTCAAGCGCAGAAGAAAGAGCAGCTTTTGGCAGCCCCAGAACAGTTTGGCAATTGATATCTAAAGCGTTTTTTAATTCTGGTTTTAGTTTTGAAAAAATACCGCCCTTAACCACCAATAATGATTTACTTTGACTAATTCCTTGATCAAGCAACTCATCGTCACATTGTAAATAGATTAATGTACGATTATTTGCAATTGCTCCGCACAACTCAGATACTAACGACGAGTCAACTGAGTCAAATTTAGTGTGGTATAGATTTAATAATTCAACAGGGTGTTTATTTAAAATCTTAGTCAAGGCAAATGTACCCTTATTATCTAGCGGTTTCCAATTTAAAGAAATTTCTCTTAGCGGCATATCTGAAACAGCCATCGCACCTAAAATTGCTCCTATTTCACCGTCTTTCCATTCATCTTTTTGCTTACCGTTAAATGAAACCTCTTTAATTGTTCGATTATTAGCAAGAAAATGACACAAAACATTTAAATTATCATCATGAATAGGTCTTAATATAATTTTTTCCGGCTTAGCATCAGCGAGCAACATATTGAAATATGTGTTTTTCTTATCCTTTGTATCAAATTTTTCTTCGGCATCTATATCCAAGTTAACGCATTTAACAGCTGTTGGGAGGTTATTTACTTTGTAAGCAAAAAAACCGTCCTGTCGTATATATTGGTTAACTTTATTTTTCTTCATTAGACATTGTTTTTCCCCTGACATTTGGAAAAATTGAATTTCTGTTTTCAAATCTAACGTATCAATTTTCTTTATTAACGCCTCGTATTCATAGTCTTTATACTTGCCCTCAATCATGACCTTACAGTTACCATTGTTAAATTTCTGAGAGATATGCTCGATTAAAACCAACAGATACTCTATGGATAAACTAGAGCATTGAAGTTGGACCAAATTCGCCAATGAAAAAATGCAGCCTAAGGTTTGTTTCCATGCTAGAGCGTTAACATCTTTTTTAAGCGCTGTTCGACCGCTATCCATTAATTTAACACGTGTAATCATATCGTGATTTTCGGAGCCGGCTAAAACCAATTGCAACGCTGTTTGATACAACGTAGAAATGTCTATCTCAAGTTCTTTTAAACTGAAGTTTTCACGAATCAATTGCCGGTAAAATTTAAAAATATCGTTATCTTGATATATTCCCTCGCTCTTCCCTATGTTGTCTGGATTGAGAGTTATTACTGTGTTTTCAACTAAGGATTTATGTAATTTTTTGTGAGAATCATCACGTACAACCCATATTATGGATTTTTGTGTCTCCTCTAGCAGATACTCTGCCACAATTTTGCTTCCCACTAGATGAACTAGGCGACGAATACCAATTCGGCAATAGTGAAAATTGTCCGCTTGATGTATATCGCAATTGAAATTAGTTAACTGATTAAATAATTTAAGCTTATTTATATCGTTACTAATAAAATATATTGTGCTTTTATTATCGCTACATATAGCGTGTTTAAAGCCATCCATTGCAGGAAGGCCTTTTTTAATAAGAAAATCATTCATATCCATATAGTTGCTATGAAAATCAATTAGCTCAGCTATTTCATAACCTTTTGCTGTTGCAAATTCTAATGCTGTTTGCGCTTTCTTAGAGGTGCTCTCAGGATCACTTTTTAGAGTTATGTCCAATCGGCAGGTGGCCAATAAGGCACGTGCTGCTATCAATTTATCGTGATTAAGTGCATTCAATAACAGAGGGTCTCTATCCATTGGTGATCGCTCACGATTTAGGAAGACACGCTCATCTGCCATTAATTTTTGCATCAATTCTTTGTTATCCTTTTTTATAGACATTGCAACTAACGGATAAACCATTGTTCCAAGAGGCTCAAACTTAAGTGAACCATTCGGATTTAAGCCCTGATCTAATAAAAAGAGTAAGATGTCACTATTTTTGCATTGCGCAGCCTCATTCATCATCACAATCCGCAGATGAAAGCTTTTAAAAAAATCTTTACTCAATTGCGTCAACGCTTTCATCATAGGAATGTTTTCAGACTTAATAGCGAACATCATCGCTGAGCCATAAATTTCTTTGGACCCAATCTCAAAATCTGCAGGTTTTGTAATATCCACACCGTAATCTTGCAGTAGCTTGATACCTGACATTGAATTAATTTTTGCCATTTCAACAGCTAGAGATTGATCATACTGAGAACGGTTAGGTGTTAGATGTGCGTTATTCTCTAACAAATTATGAACCAGCGTGAGATCAGAGGTATCGGATTTCATTTCTCTCACAGCATTCATTAGCATGCTATGACCTCTTGATTCAACATGTAATTGGTTTTCAATGCTTTTCATCGATTCGTTTGAAAACGAATCTTGCAAAACATGTTTGATTATTAACGCGTTACTACCTAAAACAACGGTGTTGCCATACCGCATAAATTTTGCTGTTGATTTTTTTTCATCTACAACTAACTGCTCTACCAAAATACGTCTTGCATCAACCAAGTCATCACACGGATGTACCTCAAGATGTTGCGTTCCAACATCCACAAGATAAAATGTCGTAGAGTTATGATTTGCTAAATTAAACCCTGAAAAAGTACCTAGTTTTTTTATTCTGACATTAGAAAATTTATTAATATCAATGCCTGTTTCTTCTAATAGCTCGCGCATTGCAGCCGCTTCTAGCGATGCATCGTTTCCATCAGCAGATCCACCAGGGAAGCAATAAAATTCTGAAGTAACATCTTCATCACAAGCTCGAGGCTTCCCTAAAACGACATAACGTTTCCCATCCTTTCGAGAACCCATAACTAAAACAGCAACTTTATCTTTCTTTGATAATTGACTAACGGGAGTGTTTTTTTCTTCTAGCAATTTTGAATTATCGATATACATCGTTTGTTTTTGAAGGGTATTTCTTAAATCTGTATTATTTTCATCAACCATATCAAACGCAAACTCGCCTCCCTCTGTTTGCAAATTAGGATTTGCACCCTTACTTAACAAATATTCAACTATTTCTTTACTTCCTTGTTGTGCAGCATAGTGTAATGCAGTCATTCCAGCCGATGGATCATCTTCAAAAGCTCTTCCTGCAATAAAACTATATCTATAAAATCTGAGACGTGTATTAACATCCGCTTGCATTTTTTCTACAAAGAATTTAACGAGCCCTAGGTTGTTTCGCTCACATGCTAATATCAACGGCGTTTTGTTGCATATATCCTGATCGTTTAAAATAACGCCTTGATTGGCTAAAAATACAATCGCGTTAATATTTGGACGCTGATCATAATTCATTAAATTTGCTAATGATGATTTCACATAATTGGTACCATGTTCCAAAAAATTTGCGCCATGCTTCTTTAATACTTCCAATTTTTTACCGGTGTAATCTGTTGCACAGACCAAGTCAACCAAATCAAGATAGTCTCTCTGACAAGCCATATTTGGATCAGGCAGCTGTTTAATTAGTGACTCTTCTGGGTCGGCGAATTCTTGAGACAAGAGGAAGTCTAACTCTTCTGCTGTTCCATTCTCTGCAACACAGTGCAACATTGAGTTATCGCGTGCTTTCCGCTCTGCGCCTTTAATGGGATTTGCGCCATTAATAACTAGCGTTTTTAGAATATCGAGTCTAATTTTTTCATCATCAATCCGCATTGCTTTTTTAAAGCTTTCATGATCATCGCAAGGATATTTTTTCCCTAATAAGTGGGTCAATAACCCATTATTTCCTTGTACTATGGCTTCTAATACAGCATCTTGTTTGATGGTTGTAAAATATCGATCATTTTTCAATTCAGTAATATCAGCATAGTCTGGATTTATTTTCAGGACATCAATGATTTTTGCCTCTGGATAAATCCATCCTACCATCACATTAGAAAATACTAGTTCTAATAAGTCCATAAAGTCCGCACTCTTTTTTCCTGCGGCAATATATAGCTTATTGACTAATGGATTGTTCTTTCCTCCTAATAATCGAAGCATATGGAGAAATTGTAAGCTTAATCCTGGCGCGACATCATTCGCTGTAAATAACTCCTCCTCATAGCTTACATTCCATTGAAGCGTATTACCTTTATTATCAATAAAGCTATAAATTTTAGTGCGATCTTCATTATGAATGATCTTAAAAATGACATTCCCTAATTTAATCGTATGTTTCCTTTTTTGCTGATATTCTGATAAATGACCGCTTACCCATAAACGCTGTACTGCTAAGGGATCTTTTTGTTGCATTCTTTCTAAATTAATCGTAACAAGATGCGAAGCTTCCTCTGTAAACGGTGGTGTTTGATGCTCGCCAATACCAAGAACAAAATAAATAGATATATCTTGGGCAGAATTATGCGGTGTATGTCTTGAAAGAGTAACTCCATCAGCTTCTAATTTTCGTATTGATTGCATCTGACCTGCTTGCACTATTTCCATACCAGCATTAGTAGCATGCTTTAGTGTGAACGACGTAGTTAACGTATTAAAAATCGTAATTTCTTCTGAAGATAATGAAGGTGATTTACTTGCAAGTAACGATCGAATTTTTTTGATATTTTTTCTTGAGGTCTGCCCTATATCAAAACCAAAAAATTCACGCGTCAATTTATATTGTATATTAATAGATTTATTATTTTTAATTTTTTCAACAATTGATGGCTTTTCAGGCGCTACCGCACCTTTCTCTTCATTTAAAGGCATGATTCATATTCCACGATTATTAATTTGGTGCAAATAATAACATGTTCAAAAATAAACCACAATATTTTTGACCAACACTGCAACTAGCTAGCTGCTCAATAGGTACTGCATATTCGGCCACATACTCAGTAAACAATCAATAGCTTCAGACTGACCCTAATGATCTCTTCGATTACTTGGTACAATTTACATTGGACTGTTCTGTTTCTTTAGGAGTAGCAAAATCATAGGGAATAACATTGTTTTGAAGAATAAAAGGATTGATTGACTCGATCATTTCAAGTCCTTCTATTTCTGTTAAGATTTCATAATTATCGGTGTAATAAGGTTTCCTATTCAGTATTAACTGGCTAATTTTATTTCCCTTTTCAAGACAATTAAGTATCTCTTCGAATGAAAAAGTTCGATTTTTCTCCATAGGATGTCTGCCCTGGTTGACCCGAATATGCATGTGTAAGGTGGTGGTATATTCTGGATATGGAAAGTGAAAATACATTTCAACCAGATCGTGGTTAAAATCAACCCCAAAGTTATCTATCAAATGTTTTCGGCTGATTTCCTTAAACATTTGTAAAAGAGGAATATGTTGTGGGGTTAAATCCAGGATGGTTGCAAGATAGGGAGATTCAGAATTAATTGATTCCGTCTTTCCAATATCTTCTTGGGAATTCGTGCGCTGAAAATATTGAAACTCGGGTGTCGTTGTTTGCGTTTTACTGTTTTTTATGATTAATTCTCTAATGGTTTTTATAGTGTTGTTTCGATTATTTAAACCATAGTTTGCTAAAAGCCGAGGGTCAATTATCCATCCAACTAAGGGTAATCCATCGGGATCATTTTTTTGCGCCAAAGGATTGGATTTTAAATTACTCCAATTCATGTTCCTATTGGGCATGATAATCATGCTAAAGTCATCAGAACATGCATACAAATGCGGATGCTCAAGAATCAAGTCTTTATCGGGGTTTGGCCTTCCTTTTAAAGTATTGTGAATATAAGGGGGCAAGCCTCTAACTTGCCGGTATTTATTTTTTAGTAAGTTAAGATTTTCCTCAGTAAATCGGATTTCAAAAAATGTTTTTGCATTATACTTATCCATTGCTTTGCTGGGAATTGTCAATTTAATAGGTGCTCTAATGCGCAAATCCAATCCTTTGCTTAATCGATTATGGGCACAATCCATCACTGAATCAGCATATAAGGGGTGTAAAAAACTGGGGTAATTGCCTATTACAGCATAAGGCAATTTTCTCTCTACTGCATCAACTTCCTGAAAGTAAGGCTCAGTTGTGGGATTTTTCGGAATAATGCCTGAAGGTAATTGTTCAGGATGTTCTATAGCCAGGAAATCTAATTGTCTACTCCAAATCTCCATTACTTCTAATACACTATGATGTCCACAATAGACTAAATATGCCATTAAACAATTAGCAAACATCTGCGCACTACTAAGATCAAACTTTCCGTTATCTTGTACAAACATGTTCAATACTTGGGTCAAAATTATCGATTTAGCTGCTGCATTGGATGGACTTGCAATCAATGGTAATGAGGGTTTGTTAACACTGCTTTGATCAGCTAATTTTTCAAACCAAACTCGCTTTCTCTGTTCAGTAGGAGGAATAAAAAATCGTGCCTTACCTGAGAAGCAACTTTTAATACCACTTTCTTTTAAAACCAAATCCGTATTCATATCGGTACCAATACCGTAAGTAATTGCCACTACATCCTGTTGACGCGGTTTTCGTATCGCAACTTCATCCATTGTCGGTGCAATATATTCTCTACAATGTATATGAACGAGATTAGCTTTGCTTTGTTGAAACAGATCATAGGTGTGCGCCATGCCATCAATCACTTTCATGAGTACAAGGAAATCAGACCGGCTACTAATGAATTGTGCACTTTTAAGGCAATTATCAATGGAAGTTAAAAGTAATTTTTGCCCCTCAGGAGTCGATTTTAAATATTCTGAAGAATACTCAGGTAAAAGGGCGCCAATATATTTATCCTCCATAGAATGTTGCATCGCTAAACTTCCAATGATTTGGGCAAAAGCGGGGTGCATTTGTTCGGAAAGTAAGGGCAATACTTCAGTACGTGCGCGCGTTGCAACTGCAGTTAATACCATAATAATACGTGGATTTTTCAGGACTTGTTGCAGCATAGATAATGAAAGGCTACTTTCAAATTCGTTGTAATTTGGCATCTTGAATTTTCATAAGGAGGTAAAATGGGCATTGTAAACTAAATATGGGCAGAATATAAAGGGCTAGTAAGCCTTTTTCATAGCCGCCAACTCATGATGGGGTATATCCTTTAACACCCCTAAAGTTTCTTTATTTAATTCCATACCAACCTTATCAACAAATTCCAAAGCCGAAATTCCGTAAAATTGAAATGTTTCTTGGGGAGAATAAATTTCCACAGCCTGTGTTTTATAGGTTAAACCACATGCTCGCGGGTCGTTTTTTGTTAATACCTGAGTCCCGGCGATATTAATTCCTTTGCTAGAAAAGTGGGTCAACGCTCGGTATACATTGAACATATTAGGGGTATAATGCCCACTATAAGGGATGATGGAAATCAATTCTCCCTCGCGAATACACAATTCTCCAGCAGAAACCAAAGGGCTACCAGCATTCATACTGGTATGCACAAGACCTGCTTGCGCGGTTAAATGGCTGAATATAGACAATTCTCCGTTGGCATTCAATGTAAATGACGCATAATCTGGCCTTAAATGCGTCACATAATTTTTGGTATCAAATACTTTTCCAGATTGAAAAAATTTAGCTTTATGTATATGAACACGGTAACGCGCCCGCTCTTTATTAGTAAAGAATAAAGGACTTCCCACTTCATCCCTTTTTTTCGCTTTTTCACTAACATCTATCAGTTCATTTTCATCCATTAACCGTTGAATGATTGCATCTGAAGATTGTTTGGAGACCCTAGTTTGTGGAATAAGCATTTTGGCAGGATGTAATTTCAAATATTTTGGGCTAAATCCAGGTATATATTCTGGATTTTCATCCTTAAATCGTATGCGTTCATTCATCAATATCAATAACTGCCAATTTAAGTCTTGAATTTTTTGAATATCAAAGGCATAAATTAAAAAAATCAGAGCGTGTTGGCGTTCTTGATTTGTTTTCTGGAAATCCAAGTGAATTTCATAAGCCAAATCAATACTTTCAGCAAAAGTGAGTCCTAGGTTTTGGGCGAATAAATCAAGCTTGAAGTTCATTATCGTCTTAGAATTGAGTAAATAAGGGGCCAATTATAACCTATTTTAGTTTATGGAGTTATATTGATAATAATGATTTTTAATTGCCCCAAATTGATAGTTTCTATTATATATAGGGGGTCGGACCAAAATATTATTATAATAATCAGTAGGTTAGGCGGAAAACCACCCTCGCAGATAAAAAGGGAATATGGTCTATTACAGTAAATGGAAACTGGCGCATTACATTTGAATTTAAAAATGGTGACGCCTATATTGTTAATTATGAGGATTATCACTAATGACTACAATGTATAACCCCCCCCCTCACCCTGGTGAGTTTATAAATGGAGCCTATCTTGAGCCATTAGGAATTAGCATTCGAGAGGCGGCCAAAAAATTAGATGTTTCGCCTTCTACGTTTGCCAGATTAATCAGTGGGAAATCCAACATCTCCCCCATTATGGCTATGAAGTTAAGCAAAGCCTTTGGTCGCTCACCTGAAAGCTGGATGCAAATGCAAGCAAATTATGATTTGTGGTCTGTCAGAGATAGTGCAAATTTGCGTAATGTTTCTATAATTTACGCTCATGCCCTTGATTTTGACTAATTCGCTACATCGCTCAACATTATTCCCTGCAAGATATTTTACTACATGATCAATTTATATCATTATGCTTGTTAGTTGCGCGCTCCGTCGCTACAATTAATTTTCACTTAATGCTTTAGCGAAACTATGACAATAATTAAACTAATTATATTTTTATCCATTCCTGTTTGTTTGCCTAGTTATGCTAACGATGCACATGATATTTTCTATCAAGCATTTAACTTTGCAAAAAAAGAATCTCCATTTAGCCAACAAATCAATTGGAATAGCATTGAAACACAAGCCCTTGAATTTATTAATAGTAACCCCACCGCTTGTCGTGGGACTTCGGCTATTGAAAATGTCTTGGCACCAGCACTACGAAAATACGACTTTCACACTAATGTCACTACTGAGGGGTTAGGGAGCGAACTGTGTCCTATTTATCAATCCCAAGAAATAAGTAGCTATTGGCAAGACTATCTTCAACTGTGCCAAGATAAACGAACATTTATTGAAGAAAAGGTAAATCACTTTTGGGGAGAGCGATTTGGTGATATTGCTTATATCTATGTGCCTAGTGGGCTCGCCAATAGTAATGATGCAATAAAAGCACGAATCATTGAAGGAAGAAAGGTTATTGATAGCTTAAATCTTGAAACCGCCACAGGAATAATTGTCGATTTTCGCATGAATACTGGCGGTCACTATTTCCCAATGTTGATGAGCATAGCAAAAATATTAAAACCAGAAACCTTATTTCAATATTCAAATGGAGAAAAAATAAGCATATCAGAGGATGGTAATACACTAACAACTGTTACACCTGAAGGTACAACAGAAATACTTTATCATATAGATAATCAACCACATATAAGTCGGGTAGCCCTAAATACTATAATTTTAGTGGATGAAGGAACCAGCAGCTCTGGCGCCATAACAGCTTTTGCGGTTAAAGAAAACGCAACAAACAGTGTACTTTTAGGAGAGCGTACTAGCCAGACTTTCTCAGTTAATACAAGCCTGGAATTAAAAGATGGCAACTACTTTAACTTAATGATACTGCGTATATTATCGACGAGTGGTATCGAGCAACCCTTATATTTGGATGTTGAATATAAAACAATCCATAATTTTCATCGTATGTTTAACATAAAGGACCAAAACATAAAATTAGCTATAAAACTATTAAAACGTTGATAATACGCCGAGCAATACAAGGAGAAAGTATGTGCTTTGGGGACTTGGATGATAATCTACAATCAAAACATAATATAATCTTTTATGGAAATTTATCCGGTATAAATAGGTTTTGTTTGCTCAGTATTTTTAATTTAATATCAAAATCCAATGATGCACAATTTGAAGAAAAATTTATTTCTTACTTAATATCACTTGATAACAATGAGATTAAAAATATCCTCATTATATTCTCACAAAGCATCACGGTATTTTAGGTTATAATTTCAAAGATGATAAGAATCAATAGGGTTACACTCGATTGATCCGCTGACTTTATCTATAAATTATTACTGCATTCAAAATGTACTTTTGATATTCAGATTGGTATTATCTCTCTTATCTTACTAACTCATTCTAAAGAGCTTACATGAAAGACGTACCCGCGCGAATTCAAGACCTAATTGACAGCGCTTATCAAGAAATATCTTTTGCTTTTAATGGCGGTGAAGTATTTAATCCCTCATTACCCCCGGTAGAATTCGCTGCAATCAATACGCTTATAAAAGAAAAAGCAACCTCGCTGAATGAAAATGATGCGGAAATATTTTGTACTAAACTATTTGATCGATTAACTCTCGAAACCAAATGCATTAGTGACCTTGATACCTATGATATCAAACAACTTGTATGGAGCAAGAGTTTAGTCGAATATCTGCTAACAGAATATGTACCCCAATTTCTAAAGGGCGAAGAACAACCCATTCTGGAATGTAATACCTTTGCTCTTTCACAAGCAAGCCTGTTCTTAAAAACCAGAACACTAGCAAATAAATTCGAAAAGTTATCTGAACTTAGCACTGAAGATAAAAAAGAAAATAAGGACCAAAACGCGACTCGGCTACTAGAGGAGTGTCATAGTTTGTATGAAGAAATTATTAATGATGATGATGCTGCTTTACGTGAACAAAGTAGACTACTGAAAACAAAAATAGAAACGATAAAAATACGCTACCCAACCTATTTTCTTAATACTTTAAACGCTCAATTTGCAACAGAACTATTTCAGAGCAGTCTTTGTGCCGGCATACATTTTAATATGGGCAATATAACTGCTTCCATAAAAAGTACAACACTGTCAAATGAACTACATAGCTTTTACAAACAATGGTATACATCCGAGGATGCCCCCCTCTTACCGTATACAAAAGTTTTAAACGAAATCGCCCAAAATTCAAAACTCCTCATGGGGCTGAAAGATTTGTATCCCACTGTGATTAATGATTTAACCAAAGAATGCTCCGATCTACACATAGATTCTTGTGTGCCTTTCCAATCCCTGGAAATACCATCCTACTATTTAATATTAATAGAAACCCCTTTTGAAGGCTACAACCTGACGTATCATAAATCCAAATTGCTTGAACTACATAATGCTATTAAAACTAAAAACGTACCAACGCTAGAACTCGCTCTCGATTTTCATATTTGCTTCTTTAACACTTTACATGTAGTACACCCAAGATTTGAGTTAAAACAAATAACCGATTATTTGAGTAATCTAATAGGCCTAATACAAGGATGTATCCAACATTTTGCGCCCCTCTACTCCACGCAGCAACATCTATCTGATAGTATTACCGCTGGTCTTAAGAAAAAAAATCGTATCACATCACAAAAACAACCAACACAGAGTTTTTTCAATCAGATAAGTCTCTTGAACGAGACTAACCTTCTCCCTGATGGATATAAAATCCCCTTAACATCGTATATATCACCTCATCAAAAAAACCTGCAAGACATTTATAAAAGCGTTGTTCAGCATTTTTTTCCAACTCATAAAGGTAAGTTAATTCCAACGCAAATTGAATTTTCAGAAATTACTAAAATAATTAAAAAATGGGAGAAAAGCTCTCAAATTCCAGCAGGGAAAAAAAACCTCTATCAAAGTGAATTAGCTCAGATGTTGCAGGGAAAGCTATCCAAAGAATTAGAAAAGGACTTAACTGTTGCTTATGGCAATGAACTTAAGTTGCTACAATATTTACAGGAAGAATATATTCCTATACATACTCGTCTCCCACTAGCACCTACACTTTTTAGACGCCACGATCTCCTATTGGCACTCATGGATTTGATCTCCACTAACATAAAGGAAACCCAATTTAAATCCAGAAAGGTTCAAGAATCCAATCTCCTTGACAATAAAGTCGTTAAAAATATGATCAGTATGCCTTCAGGTACTTCCAACAATAGCAATTTAAATCAACCATCAACGCAAGTTACTAAGAAAATGAAAATATGTGCTGACAGTGTAAAATATTTATCTTTTAATCAAGCTTATTATAAGGCATTAAAAGAACTGTTCACTATCAAGCCTCTCATCATGGCAGAATACAATAAAGTGCTTGCGAAAGATCCGAAATCTAAAGACCTGCTACAGTCCCAACTTGCTTCTGAAATAATGCACACCCTTGAGGTTGCAACTATTTTTTTTAATTTAGGCCAAGCAACTGAAGTACAAGTTCTTATCCTCAAAGCTGGTAACTTATTCAAGGAATATAAACTTCTCTTTACACAAACACCACCACTTATAATTTCGGAGCTTGAAAAAATACTCAACACATATCGAACTTTCACCATATTAACCGAAATTAGTGAGGAGGCTGTGAGCGCCTGTAAAACGATATGCTCATCAATCAAAGAAGAAGAACTATTGCCAAGGCAATCTTCTGAGACAGGAATCTCTTTTAATTTTAGAAAACGTATTGAGGGAAGAGATATATCTGCTGATACAATTACCCTGTTGGCATTGCCAAGAGAAATTCAAGCCCAAAATGCATCCAAAATTAAGGCCATCGTAGTTGATTTAAAGGATATTCTCAAAGAATACAGTACTGGTTTTTATTCAGATGATATAGTGGAAAAGATCCAAAACAATATTCATACTCTCATCGGGTATGCTGAAAGCATGATTATTACCATTGAATCAAAAAAGCATGCACTGCCCGATTCTTCTGAAGATGAAATGCTTGAAATGGCTGAAAATATCGTTATCACGCTCGCGATTGCTGCAAAAAATCGCGAACCTAATCTTAACTTGGTTTTGAATGCGCAAATGGATGCATTATTCAAACACAAACCCGACATTAGACCAGATGCATTTTACCCTTTACTGACAACAACCTTTATAGAGTTGAATCTATTTAAATTGCCGCAGGGAAATGCTCGTATTGCTGCACAAGAAAAACGTACTATCATGGCTAAAGCAATGTTCGAAGTGATTCGCGAACGTTATCTAACTGAAGATTTTGAAAATGACACAACCAAAGAAAGAGTGTTCTTTGATTTAAACCTATTTAATACGCAACAATGTCAAGCAAGATTGTACGATCTGGTAACGGATAAAAATTTGCTAACTGGTTCACTCGAATACCAAACGCAACAGTTTATACTGATAAAACCCCTTTATCACGAATACTGCTCTCTGTACCCCGTGCATCAAAAGGCCATGCAGTCATTGATGGAGCAGCAAAGTTGGGGATCTGAAAAATGGAGCAACACCGGATGGGAACTATTAGCAAACAGCATCTATTTGAATCTATCTAACCATAATATTATTAATTATGCCATCGCCTATTTATACCTTAATCTTGGTTATTTTGACACAGCGCTTAGAACGTTGTTAACCAAAACCTACAATGAAGTACAGCGTTTGCAAAAAGAGATAAAGGAAGTTCAAACGCCAATTTTTATGCGCTCTTACCAGTTGGCGCTGCAGGAAGGGGGCGATCACAAACTAGGCTATGTATACGCACCGGAAACTATCACTTTTTTTGAGGAAAAAACTCCTTTACATAAACAGATAGCCTCCGTTGAGAATGAGCTGAACACCCTTTTAAAAACCTTACCAAATAAGATTGAAAAATACCTCAAAACGATGGAGCAGGGTAAACAGGATCGGATTAAAAACAGAGCAAAAATACCCTCATTGGATTGGAAGCAATTAACCATAGAACAATTGTATTATGGGAAAATTAAAGAGTATGCAGGATATCTGACTGCAGCACTGGATCAGTGCCAACCTGACGCACTACAAAATGCTTTAGTTCAGTTTAAACGGTTGATGGAGTTTTTAGATAAGGTCGTTGCTAATAGCGCATTATTAACAAACACAAGCGACAGCAATACCAATATTGATCCCCGTTTAATGGCGCTTCAAACAAATCTCTCTGCTATTTTTAACCAATCTTTATCGTGTTCACAAAAAAATAAAAAAGAAGCCAATTTTACCGGTATGACAGCGGATGAACTGCTTAAGACTTTTGAAGCATTAAATCTGTCTCCAGATGAAGTTATTGACGATAAATCAAAAATAACACCTCATTCTGATAACAAACCGGAAATTTCTACAAATGAGAATAATCAAACCGGCGCGAAGGTTTTCGATCCCGTGGCGTTTGAAGCTGCAAGAGCCGGCGTCACACCGGCTAAAATAAACACCCAATCATTATTTGATTCTGTCAATCAGCAATCAAGTACAAACAGAATAAACACTAGTGCTGGCAATCCGTATTATCACCAAAAGACAGATGAAAAATCCGTTGAATTGAAAAAACAATCCTTCTTTAAACCAATCCAACATTGGGAAAAGGTAGCTGGAACGCAGATGACATCTAATTCAAACAGTTCTCACGCGAGCAGTTCCAACACTTCAGCGCCTTCAACAACCATTTCAAAAGCAAGCAATGAGGGATGGTTAAAGCATGTACTAAAAGATAATAATAAGCCTATTTTACAACACCCCAGAGATTATAGTATCTATAGAACTACCTCAAATATAAGAACCTGGTCACAAGTTGTTAGTCAAAGTGAGACAAAAGAGCAACCTCCCGCGCCAGATACTGAAGTAAAAGAGACCTTTAATGGTGCAACGGATACACATGATAAACAGCGAGCATCTAATACCAATAATACTCATGCAAACGATGGGCAATATCAATGGAAATACAAAGGCAATAAAAACAGACGTCAGCCTGATTATAAAACCTACGAAGCCATACTATTGTCATACTATCCAACTGGAGAAGCACATCGTTACCAGCTTGAATTTAATTTATCATTAGCAATGATTCATGAACGCTTTATCCAAATGGCCCGGGATTTGCAATTAAACGGATATGTCCCTATGGAGACTTATATATCCGACGAGATAAAGAATGCATTATGGTATAACATTGAAAATATTTCCTCACTGACATTTGATGAGTACGCTCACAAAATAAGTATATTATTTCACCCCGCCTATGGGAATATCACTTTTGATATTTTATCTACTCTCAATTACTTTACAAAACTGTATCCTCAAAATGTAGAATTGTATCTGGCAATGCAAAATGCCAGCCAATTAGGATATCCTTTGAATTCATTTTATACTACGTCTCTGACAGGGGGATATCCTTCTCCCTATCACAATACACACTATGTGTATCGTGTAATGGCGTTATTCATGGTGCCATTAGTTTTACAACACAACGCAGATTTAACCTTACAGAAAAAATGTGACCGAATAGTTGTGGACTTTCTCCAAGCATTTCATTTAGATTTAAGTGCTCAAGTCAATCAAGATCTTAAAAAAGAATTAATGCACCTACTGAGGTATCAAACACGGAATTTTGAAAATGCGCGCCTTCAATATGCTGAGGCTATAAAGTACCAAGAGCAAAGCCAGTCAACAGTATGGCAAAAACGTTCGTAAGACAAGGGACTCGGAATGAGTGATTAATGAAGCATAGGGGTCAGACTGACTATTTTAACTTATCGATATCAATTTTCCTATACGATAAAACAGGGAAAACGGTGCTTTTACCATTTCATTTGATGGACACCCTGCTAAGAGAGTAGAATCTTAACCAGAGGTGGAAAGAGAGTGTGCTCGAAGTGAGTAAGTTGATTGCAATAGATCCAATAGTTGAGGGAATTAAACAAATGGAAGAAACAACTGTAAACCGCGAACTTTCGGTTAATAATGGAATCTTTTTCAAAATAAGGTTGATTACAAAATTTCGAAAAAATATTCCCTTTAAAATTTGGAACGGTAATTCCGGTGAAGACACCCAATTTTTTGACGTGTCCAAATTAGGGCTAACGCAAATTGTAAGTAAATACGATCTTGCTGATAGTTTCTATGATCTTTTAGGTAGTTTCATTAGCACGACTTATCAAAAAGTTGCATTAGTTGGTGGAGCAAGTTTAACTATGCACGAATCTATGATTTCACCTGAGATACGTAAGACTGAAACTGAAGTCAATACGGGAAACATTTCCTATGAAACGGTCATAAAAATTATGGCTGAAATTGATAAACAGAAATTTATAGCAAATGGCAGTGAACCAGAAGATTTGTATTGCGAAATAACTCCATCCCATCCCGAACTAGAAAATATCATTAAAAATGAGTATAGATCAGTTGGATTTACTGTATTAAAAAACGATCCTACACAGACTCAAATTGGATTTCCATTTTCACAAGTTACTCTATATAACCTGTTTGCTTTTGGTCAAAACACACTTGCTACTTTAATAAATAATCGATTGTTGGAATCATCAAATCCTCCAAAAACAATTGAATATAAATGATCAAGTAAACCTTTCGATCTCATAGGTTTTGCTTTTATTGTTAAAATTTCCAGTCTATCTTGTTCATTAGGCAGACTAATTTCCAAATAATTTGAAAACGTTCGAAATCTAGAAGAATTTATTTTTCGTACCATAGAGGTTCCATTTTAAAAATGGTTGTTGCGATGGGGGTTATTTAAAAAAGTAATTGGTGAATTACAGCAGCAATATCATCAAGTTATAGACTGCGGAGTATTGATGTGAGCAAAATAATGTCCAGATCACTCAGCGCCTGCGCGGGGACGACCGTTTTGGCTTGGTGCCATTCGAACTTGCCCCCTAATTTATCACTAATTCTAGAAAATAAATAATTAGATAACATAACTGTTTGGTTTATCTTCCTTACTAAGTGTTGCATTTTCCCCTCGATTAATCTCAGGAGAGAACATACCCACATTAACAACATTACTACTTGTGCGGGCGTGAGGAGCGGTATTAAGATCACTTTCAACTACCGAAGAAACTGAGGCCTTTGTTGCTTCACGCTTTTCAAGTGCTAGGTCTATTGCAGACATAATTGATTTACTGCAATCAGGGTTATAGCGTAAATTCACAAAACGTAAAGACGGAATGCTATCTATTTTTTCTAGTAAATAGGTAGCACCAAGATCTGTAATGCCACAACAAAATATATTCAAAGCTTTCAGTTTTGTCTCAGGATTAGCTATTAGTGCATCGACAATGGAGGTTAGGCCTTCATCACAAATTCGTTGATCTGAAACATCCAAAAGCTCGATAGATTTGTTTAAACGTAAGGCATTTGCTAGTACAAGAGCATGTTTAGGAGTCATTCGCATATTTAAATCAGCCGACCATGTTGAACCCATATGAAGTTCAGATATACTGGGTGATTTTGTTAAAAACTCTTCAAATGTTTTGTTGATACAATTAGGGTTAAAAAAAACTCCGAAATATAAGCGCTTAAAAGTCGGACAAGCCGCAATTGCATCAAGTAGCCAACTAGCAGAATCTCCTTCTTGGAGTAAGCTTCTGATGTTTGCTGACTCGATACCCTCCAAACTTTTCGTTATATTTTTAGCATCTGCAAAGAAGGGATGAGAGCTATTAAAGAGCTTTGCACGATTTAACCAATATAGCTGAGCTGACGTTTCTCTTTCTTTTTCATATAATTGAGCTAACTTCAATGCTAAGTCAGCATCTCTGTTAGTTTGTGCGTCACTTTCCATATCTTCTCTATCGTATACTACAGGAATTCTCTTGCTGTACTCACTAGCTTCAGTTGGTGTTAGATGCTTATTCTCTACTAAACTGCTTAGAAGAGCAGTCAATTCACTTTTTCTTATGTATAAAAGATCGGCATGTTCCATTGTCAATGCAATTAAGAAATCAAGAAATGCTATGGCATGTTTTGCAGGGACAGCATGTTTTCCTGAATCAAGAGAATAACCCATAGGCATTTGGTATATGTCAGGTAAACTATAAATTTTTCTATCTATATTTGAGGTAACTATATAATTATCAAAAACTGAAGCACGAAATAAAATACTGTCAGGTCTATCTACAGAATAATGATAGCTCTGCATGCTATTTACAATTCCTATCCCATCAGCATCATGGTCTTTTGAAAATTTCAGTTCAATTTTAGATTGCATAAAAATATCTCCAATAAACCTTATATAAATTTATAATTACGGATAAAATCGGGAATCATATCATAACTGTGCTTAACTTGCTAGCATGTTGAATCAAAAATTATCTGAATATGGTTTTTAAAGAAGCCCCCCAAATAGGCCCCTGTTTGTCGACTGTTACTCATGGAATTGAGCCTGATCTTCCCTCGAGTAGCCGGACACCTTGTTTAAAAGATATAATCTCATCAACAAGGAGTCAAAATGGTACGCAATGTTTATGCAAAGAGTTTAAAATTAAAGCAATCTAGTTGTTAGAGCAAAGCAATAAGACATTAAGACAAGTAGCCAGAGAACTAGGGGTTGCAGAAAATAATCTCTATAACTGGCGAAAAATTTACAAAAGCAATCAAGTTACAGCCTTTCCTAACCAGCCACAGCTTAATGAGAAAGATCTAGAATTAAGACGTTTAAAAGCACGGGTAGCTGACCAGTTTAAAAGAAATTAGTAATTATTTTAAGGAACTTCAATTTCAAGATTTAGATAAAAATGATGGCGACATTACTTATAGGGGACTTGCGACTTTAGCGCCCCAATATCTTAATACTAAAAAAGCTGACTGACCCCAGGCAGGAATCCTGGTAACAAAGGGTCGTGATTAAATTTTTGACACTACTTGGTTTAATCTTTGATCAATCATAGATTTAATGTTTTAAACATTTTCAAAGCAAGTTGATTATAGTTTTGTGTGTGCAACATTAGCATTGATCAAAATAATCCAAACAAGAAACTTATGAAGTTTATCTATCACTAACTTGAAGTGGTTTGATACCTCTAATAGGAATGAATAACTCTTCCTCAGAATCAGGATGCTCTCCTATATATTTATCACCCATTATCGCAAAGTGGGGCCTTTCATCAAGTGCAAAACCAGATTCTTTTACCCATTGATAATATATATAATAAAAGGTTTTTTCAGCTTCACTAGGCTTACCGATATAAGTGAATATTGCATAAAGGCCTGCGGGTATAGTTAAAACTTCCAGGTTTTCTGGAAGTTTTTCGCTGATATCAGCTTCTACAGCGGCATATTTCTGAAATGTTGTTGTTGGATCAAAGTTTTTAAAAAAATTTGTCTTAGGGAAAATCTGAACCGAATATTTAAAGTTATTTTTTTTATTCGGAATATTTTTTATAGCAGGGCTAAAACTCCGCCACAGTTGCCCTGTTTTATCTTCTGCAAATGACATATCACACTTAGATGCAATAAGTTGTATTTCAGCTATTGTGCTTATCTTTGGTTCTAAACTTTTTAAGTTAATATTTTTCACGTTTAATTACTATATAATCTGGATCTCAAATCCATCAAGCAAATGAATCACATCAGGAAAACTGAACTTCGCTTTTTTAATATCATTTTGAGTTGGATCAATGGAATAGCTGTGAGCTTCCGTAAAATCAGCAGCATACAACTTTGTGTGCAAAAATTGGCTTTTTTCGAAGTCAGTTAGCTTAAAATTGGCACGTCTTAAATCTGCTTCTCTAAAATCAACATCATGTGCAATACATGCTTCAATAATCAGTTCTTGCAGTTCCAGACCATAAAAACTCGAATGCGATATAATGGAATTGTAAAACTGAAACGGGCTGGATAACCGAATATGTGGCCAATTCAGCATAGTCCAATTAACGCCTGTTACTTTTGATTCGAAAAAAGTAACATTATTAAGTGATGACGCTTTGAATTGAACCGCACTTAGATTGCAATTATTGAACTCACAGTCAACAAATTTACAGCGAATGAACTGAGACTCAGAAAAATTTGCATCGATAAATCGGCATCCTTCAAATAGCTTATCCTCAATTATTATAGAAGGATAACTTAAGCTAGAAAAATTCTGCTCATAAAATTCAGTATTGCTTGAAAAAACAGTAGATTTCACTGAACTAGGCCTCTGAATTAATATGCTCAACAATATAGTTAAGATGTTGACGCCGTAACTGATCTCTTATAAGTAATTCGATTAATGGTTCTATAGAATAACCAAGAGCATCAGAGATCTTTTTTGCGAAAGCAATTCCTACATCTTTTCTGTTGTGTTCTACATCACTAAGAAATTGCTTAGAAACACTTACCCTACTGGCTAATTCAACTTGTGTGATTTCATCACTTATTCGCAAAGAATGAACCAACTCACCACAAGTCATGGCATTCCAAATATCTTTAGTCGCCTCTAACGCGTTAAGGGTTTCATTTGATTTAGTATTCATGGGGCATTACCTCCGTAACTTCTACAAATTCAATTCTTCCATTACTTCTGATTATATATAGCACGCCATTGTTTATTTAATCGAATTGAGCGTTGTTCTTTTCGATCACCTAAAGGAGGCTCATCATGCCATCCAGGACGTTTTCTTGTTTCTTCCAAACCCGCATTGCTTACTGCAACGACCCATGCTCGAAATTTTTCCTGAAGATACAATGGAGTACGTTTTAAATTTTTCAAAGCACTCTTTGTAATTTGAACTTCTAATATCACAATATTACTCGTTTTCTTTCCAATAGCACACCCATTTGAGTGTACTGGCAAGTATAATTAACTAAAACGTGGATTTTCTTGTCCGCCCTGCCCTATCTAAATAATAATTTTGAAAGGCACGTCAAATCTGAGTCCATGAAGTTAACAAATGTGGTTAATTATTCTCAGTTAAGATTGATAACTGCTTCATCATGAACATTATTATTTCTAATACTCGCCCCAATTGCTACAGCAAGAGCTCCGGCTAAGGAAATCGTTGCAGCACCTGAACAAGGGTTGACCACTGTAGTTCTATTTTTCTTCTTATTACTCATTATTACAATCCATTTGATTTTCAGTTAATCTGCTGTGAATACAAATTGTGCGTGGCATATGATGTTAGCTAATCATTATAATTAGAAATAAATGAACGAAAATACTTGACGTAGTTTGGCCTTGATTATTATTGTTAATAAATGATCGCTTTACGCACTCTTAAACTATCAATAAGGTAAGGGCCCTATTGATGGACTTAGAAGTTTGATAATCTATGTTCCTGAAACATTTATTTGTTACACTCCCTATTTATAAGTATTGAGAGATTATAGTGATAATTAATGAATCCCTGGCTAAAAAAATAATTTCCGAACAATTCCCACAATGGGAAAATCTACCGATCTGGGCAGTTGAAAAAAGTGGTTGGGATAATCGTACTTTTCATTTAGGCAATGAGATGACTATACGTCTGCCTAGTAATAAAGAGTATGCACCTCAAATATTAAAGGAATTTCAATGGTTACCAAAATTAGCACAAACAATTACTTCATGTAGTATTACAACTCCCTTAGTTTTAGGCGAACCTGGTCAACATTATCCTTGGCATTGGAGTGTGAATCGTTGGATTAAAGGTGAAACCGTATCTTTTAATCGCATTCAAGATTTAAATCAATTTGCTCGAGATTTGGGATTTTTTTTAACTGAATTTCAAAACATAGATTCTACAAATGGCCCAATTGCTGGTTCCCATAATTTTTATCGGGGTGGGGAGCTTGCTGCATATGATGCTGAAGTGAGCCAAGCAATTACTAAAATTAAAAACAAAACAGAGCAAAAAATTGCGGAACGACTATGGACTGACGCACTTTCTTCTAAATGGGAAAAAACACCTGTTTGGGTTCATGGTGATATCGCCGTAGGAAATATTTTGGTAGATAAAGGGCAACTCACGGCAATCATTGATTTTGGCCAGCTTGCAATTGGCGACCCGGCGTGTGATTTAGCCATAACCTGGAATTTTTTTAGTGGGGAAAGCAGGGATACATTTAAAAATGCTATTCCCCTAGATAAAAATACATGGATACGAGCGTTAGCTTGGACTTTTTGGAAAACTTTATGTTGGCCTATTAAAGGAACTAATATTAATCAGATTCTTAGGGATGTCTACTCAGATTACCAAACCTTGTGATATTAGAATAAATCAAACAAATCTTATCTATCTCAAAGTATTCTATAGGGACGGTCCGAGACAGACAGTCATCAATTATTCAAAATATGGTGCCAGAATGGCGCTGAATGAAAAATCTATTCTAGAATATTCATTAAAATCAATAAGTTATATGGAGACATTCATAACGTTGGGCATGTAATTGATTGATAATAAATAATTATCTTAATTTGGTTTTTATAAAGGCCCCAAATAGGCCCCACTTTATGGAGTGCGACTCTTGGTATTGAACCGGAGTCCACTAGTTTACTGTACTATTGTTCGCGAACAGCGTACGTGTCTAATAGTGTTTGCAACTCTCTATCTACTACTAATTAAAAAAATGAAATTGACTAACGTGTACGGCGCAGCCTATAATGCGCAATTAATGATCAGTTGTATAAGGTTTTTCAGGAGAACATACTTTGGCAATTTTACCACAAGTTAGACGAGATGCTGAGTTTTTGAGAAATTTAATTTCCAATCTAAGAAGTGATTGTACAACAGTACATAGTAATGGTGTTTGGTTAACTGGAGAAGCATTAGAGGCTAATTTAGCAAGTGCTAGAGAATCAAATGGTGCTGAATTAAGAAAATTGGAGCTAATCCTTGAAACAAGAATGGTTCCTGAAAAATACATATCTATGGTTACAAAAGAAACCTACTATCCTGCAGCTGATGAGGTAGTAAGGCCAGCGGATTATTTTGTGGGAATTTTACCACAAGTGAGAAACGATGCTGAATATTTGAGAAATTTAATTCCTACACTAAGGACAGCGACAACTGCTGATGGGCGCCTTTTAACTGGAGTAGCACTAGACGCAGCGTTGGAAAAAGGCCGCGCTGATGTACGCGCCCAATTGAGAAGGAAAGAATTAATCCTTAAGTCTGGAATTATTCCTGATAAATACACATCTATTACTACAAAAGAAACATATTATCCCTCTGCTGAGGAGAAGATCAAAAGGTCAGAACCATTGCCCACAGCTAACTACACTATGTTTAGTGTTAAGAAATCTAGAAAAGGGGCAAAATTACCAAACTCAACTTTCAAAGTAGTACGTAGTGATGCAAGCCACCTGACTGATTTTTTTATTGAGCACAAAGAGGATAAAAGTTATCCCAAAGGGGGATTTGCTGCAAAAGTGAAGAAAGGATACTTAACAGAAGGTAGTACAGAGCCCAAATATGCCATTAAAATTTACCATAAAAATATGTTTTCAGACGATACCATCCATGAGTTAAGAATAGCCATGCGGGCCACTTATTGTTACAAACAACTTGGACGAGAAGGGTTTGCTTTTAGGCGAAATGGCAAACAATACTTGGTAACAGAATGGTTACAGGGTGCTACTCTTGAGCATGCAGATCAAGAGAGTATTCAATCAATGCCAATACCCCGTCGTATAGTGATGGCTATATCTTTACTCCGAGAGCTCAGCATTCTTCATAAACAAGGGTTGATTCACAACGATATAAAACCCAGCAATGTGATGGTGAGTTATGGAAAATTAAGTTTTGTAGATTTAGACTCCGTTAGACCTAAAAATGAAATGCCTTTACATGGCACTACACCAATGTTCACAAACACGTACCTTCCAAATCCTCAAATGAGCTATGACGCAGAGCATAATTCAGGTGGATTATATTTGAAATTTAACGAAGCAACAGATATGTATGCTATGGGCATTACTCTCGCACATTTATTTCAAGAAATATACACACCAAGACCAGAAGCACGAAAAATTAAAGTAACGGGTGGATCGACGGGAACAACACATACCTTCAATACGTTTTCTTTAGTTCGGGGAACAAAATATGCTGAACACCCTGCATTACAAAAACTTCTGAAACAAATGATATTTCAAGAAGATCCGACACTAGTTCCCATAGATCAACTTATTGAAGCTTTTCAGGCGGCGTTATCAACATATTCTGATTATGAACAATACCTTGAGGAAGATAAACTTGTAGGTTTAGGTTCAGAACTATCTGCTGAAGATGGAGCAAAAGCTTTCGATGAGATTGAGGTAGAACTTCTAGGATATAATCAAAGGCTTGAAGCCGTAAGAGGACTAAGAATATAAAGGCGATCTAGCTTAATTATGTGTCGTTAACACTTTTTTCCAAAAAGACCAATTGTTCAATAATATGATTGAAAGTCGTGAAATGCGATTGGCATCACCCTTGAAATTAGGCCGATTGCATTCGGTGTGTATGAGCGTTAGTTTTTCCCAATATGTTTTCTCTGGAGATAGAACAACAGCGTGAAAAAAGCATAGGGGGTCAAGTTAACCCCTAATAAAGACTTGACCCTTAATTTTATAATTTTATTGTTGCGCTGGATAAGCAAACATAAGCTATCTGTAACCGATTGTTTTTAAGAAAGATTCGCCGCGTTTGCGGTTTGATGTATTAGGAATATAAAGAGCATTGGGTTGCCGCAAGCAACCCAATGCTCTTTAACCCTCTAATTACGGAATGTGCGATTTGGATCTGCATAAAGTAGTGTATCTTTCGCTAACTTTTCCTCATTTGTTTTAACGCATTTAAACAATGTCTTAACTAAAGCATGTGCAAACGATACCCCGCCTGAACCGGCATGAGTAATTGTTTGTCCATTTGCCGCTACTTTACCGATAGTTGGAAAACCGTCGAATGCTACAGCACGTGAACCTACCCAACGTTTTGCAATACCCGCATCAACCAAGATTTGCATATCTTGTGCGGTTAATTTTTGCCCCTTGGTATCGCGACCAAGTGCTAATGAGATAAACTGAGGCAAGACATCATTAATCATATTCAATTGTAAAAGGTTTCTATCCTTAGCAAAAGCTTCAGTTATTTGGGGTTCTTTATCTGCGTAAAAAGCTTTAGTTCCAGCAACGCCTATACTTAATTTGCCATCAATTACTCGACCTTGCCAGGCTAAAACCACACCTTCTTGATGTACTTCCATACAATGATTATAATCTTTAACTGACTCCAACATCGAAGCGGGAATATCAATTACTAAGGTCAAAGAAGCACCTGCAAAACGAGTGTATTCAGGTTCTGCCAAGCCTAAACTCTTTAATGTACCAACGTTTTCACCAGGGCAAAACAGGTAGTTTGATTGCGCATAAGCATGATTGTCAGACTTTACTTCGCCTTTATTGAAGAATTTCATACCGGTTATTTTACGTTCTGTCTGGTTTGAACTATCAAAAGTCAAACTCTGAACATTTCTCTCATAATGCGCACGGAAACAATTTTTTATTTTGCCATTAGCATTTGTATAAGTGCCCATTTTTTCAGTCAAATAACCATGAAGAAGAGGTAAAAAGCGATTCGTATCAATGCAACCACCTGGACGCCAAATAGCGGAAGCAGTATTTTTCCAAACCCTGTTGCCCTCGTCATTCTCTACTGAATGCTCGTTGCAAAAATCTGCTAAATGCGGGTCGCGGCGCAATACTTCAGCAGGAGAAAGGATTTCACAATGATTGTATCCTAAGCGTTTGTACTCAGACTTCATACTGTTAGCTTTATTTAAAGCATTATTAACGCTGGGGTTAGCTGATGCAACATTGTAGATTAAATCAATACGATAACCATCGTGCAATTCAGGACGGTCTTTTTTTAACGACTCTTTGCAAGGTTGAAAATTGGATTTAAGCATAATGTCTTTCAGTTCTTCATCGGCTGTATCGAACATTTCTTGCCATGCATTCATGCTCATTACACCTAAACTATATAATACTTCAACACGCTTTAAGTGTTCGTCAACATTAATACCGTACTTTTCAACTGCATGCAGGAATTCATGGTAAACTTTGGAATCCATAACACCGTTAACATCTTCTATACGAATACCGCCTGGCAGATTAAATGATGTTCTTAACTTACTTAATAATTCAGGAGCTGGTGGAACTACCGACATAATTTCATCAATGGTTAAACTTGGAAAGATATTGGATGTGGTGGTATCTGCTAATGAGTGATTTTTTTCCTGCAGAGTAACGCGAATCTGTTTGCCTTGTTGAACTGATTTTTGCCATAAGTGATAAACCGAAATATAACCTAAAATGCCAGCGCCAACGATAGTATATTTTTGTTCTGGATAATTCGATGAAAGATCGTGTTTGTTTTGCATACTTCTCTCCTAAAAATGTGAATTGCATGTGCATAGTGAAACTGGGTATAGCCGCCTAATATATTTAACAGGATGTACGCAACTCCAGTTGGCATAAATTCATAAATATTCCACCAAGGAATAGTTTTATTAGGCCTGCGTAAATATTCTTCATCTCTTGGACATATCAATATGAATCTCAATAAAACTAAGCCTGTAATTGCATCGCATACAATTTCTAAAGAAAAAGAAACAAACAATATTATATCACCCTTTATGCTTCACAAATTATAAAGCATCAAGTTTAATAATAAATCACATACCAAAGCAACCGGATACATCCAGTGTCGGACAGAGCTTCATAGTTGTCTGGCTATGAAGGGGCACCAACCAACAAGATATAAATATTATGGATTATCAAAAGACTTGACCCCTAATTCCCTACACACCAGCCCAAAGCCGTCTTTAATTATTGGTTTATTAATAGATTCAGATACAGACGCTTTTGTGTAGATGCCATACCCAATCTTAATCAATTCACCCATTTCAACCAAATCTTTAAAACACCGACTAATTTGACGGGAGCTGCCCATATCTTCAATATCTGCGCGCAAGACTATATTGCCAGACATCTGCTGGATCCTATCTAACACTATAAATTTCAAGCTTTTTGTATAGTAGCTCTTTGTCATGATACTTTCGTCAATCGCCAAATATGGACATTTTTATAAACATTTCTGGGTGCATCAGGCCAACTCATAAATAGTGATATAAATCAATTAGTTATGTTCGCAGAGTGCCCCTGACACTGTTGTCTCATCGATTCATGATAAATAATTATTTGCAGGTGATTTAAAAAAAAACCAAACAGGTTCCTGTTTCTAGAGTGCTACTTTTAGAAATGAACCAAACCCCTTAACTATTTGCATGAAAATCCTTGAGCCAAACTTAGACCCTGCTATTATTAAACATTATGATACAACAATATTAAAAATATGAAAAAAGGCTTGGGGTTCGTTTTTTTAACAATAATAAACTGTTCTGTACTGTATCTTATATATTGGTACGTATTTATAGTTTGCTCGACCAAAGTAGATAATTTTCTTCATATTCCCTATGAACCATCAGGTATGCAGTTATACTACTACTTTCTATCACTACCACTATTTCTATTCTTAGCTTTGTTAAGCACACTCCATAGTTCTTACTTCAATTTAAAAAAATCATTATCTCTAGGAATTATCATAATTTGGTTTTGTTATCTGGCTTTAATTCTCTATGTAGATTTAGTTGTTCATTATTCTACAACTGGAAGCAACCTTTTATATTATGGAAGTTTAAGCATTTCATTTGGCGCAATATGCTATGTTGTTTATTCAACTTATTACCAAATTATGCAATTAACTAGCTCTTAACTATCTAAATTAATTACATAATATGGAACTTTCTATAGTCTTGCACGAAATAATCATGGAAAATTTAATCGGCGCCTCATAATTAGTTATGGAAAATGAAAATTTCAAAAAAAGTTGCTATTAAACACCTTTACTTATATCTCTTACACTCATTTTCCTTCTAAAAGAATCAGCTAACCAAGCTATTTTGTTACTATCCATTTATAGCTCCACTTGCACAATCGCTAATATTCGCTCTTTGACTATCTTTTCGCGACTCTCAGACTCTTGCGAATAATTTAAATGCCCGGGCAATGCCTGAAGAAATTGAGGGTTATTCATTAATAATGCAAACTCGGATGCAAGATATTGTTTTAGATTTTCCGAGACAGTCGCCACATCGCTTACAATTTCAGGTCGACCATCGATCAAAGAAACGATGTCTTCCAAATCATGGCTTAATAGAAAATCTTGCTTACCAC